>CASBRC010000503.1 GCA_949128015.1 Synechococcales cyanobacterium PMM_0003 | reverse complement strand
TTTTCGCACCAGATGTATTTTCGCTACCTTCGGGCTTTGGCTTTTGGTCTGCTTTTTTGATAGGACGTTCTACCATTGTTAATTCCTGTTTATTTCGATCTGATTACTCTTTGATATTTTCATCCTAGCCTGTTTGGGTATAATCTCGCGATCAAAAAAAGCCAAAAAGCTGTGACGATCGCCACAGCTTTTTGATTTTAACTTCTCAATGTTGCTTGAAACTTCTCTTCGAGTAAGTCACGGACTTTTTGATGGACAGGATTAATATCGACATCGGTTAAAGTGCGATCGCAAGCCCGATAAACTAGACGAAATGCAAGACTGCGAGAGCTTTCAGGTACACCTTTGCCAATGTATTGGTCAAAGAGTGTGACAGAATCTAGCAACTCGCCGCCGACATGGGTAATCGATCGCTGAATTTCGGCAACCGTGAACTTGAGTGGCGCGAAAAATGCAATATCGCGATCGCTGCTGGGATAAGTGGAGAAAGCCTGAAAAGTCGGAATCGACTTTTTCATCATTGCATCCAGTAAGGTATAGAAATCTAGCTCAAAAGCATAAATCTCATCGGGAAGTTCCTTCTCAGCGCGTAACTGGGGATGTAACTGACCAAACGTGCCGAGACGTTCGCCAGAAATCCAAAGCGAGGCGGTACGCCCTGAATGCAAGCGTTTATCTTTCTGATCGGGTTGGTATTCAACAGTGACACAGAGATTATGAAAAACAGAATCTAACAAGCCTTTAGCTTCGTAGAAATTCATCGGCTTAGAATCATGTTGCCATGCGCCAACAGTCGGATCGCCACCGAAAATTCCCGCAATGCGATCGGTTTCATCACTTCCCGCTTCATCCAGCCAGAATACGCGCCCAATCTCAAATCCGTTGAGGATTCCATTCCCTTGATTGATATTGAAAGCACAAGCTTCAATCAAATTGGTAAGTAAATCAACCCTGAGCGCTCCATATTCGATCGCAACGGGATTATTAATTTTTACTTGATCAGATTCAGTGGGGCTACACAAGGACATATGCATCACTTCATTTAAACCCACAGCACGGAAAGCAGCGCGAATCATGCGACCGCCTTCTTGATCGGCGGACAGGAAACCAAACTCAGTCCGAGCAGGTAAAGTTTCCACAAACTTGTCGTAGCCATAAATCCGCGCAATTTCTTCAACTAGGTCAATTTCGCGCTCAATGTCGGCATAGCGATAGGGCGGCACAGTTACCTTCCAAATTGCGTAACTACCTTCTTCGATGGGTTGCTTCTCTAGCTCAAAGGATAGGACTTTGAGAGTTTGTTCGACTTCTGCTTCCGACAGTAAAGCTAATGCGTCATCATCTTCACGATCGACTTCACCAAGAACTTGCCAAACTTTGGTTAAGCGCAGCTCAATGGTGCGAACTTCCTGAGAACGCGCATCGACGATGCTTTGCTCCACGACTTCACCGCCCGCAAGATCCACAATCATCTGGATTGCTTTTGCGGTCGCTGACTCGATCGCGGCTTGATTTACGCCACGTTCATATCTTGCTGAGGCCTCAGTGCGAAGTCCTTGAGCGCGTGCCGATCGCCTTGTGGTGACTTGCGTAAATAGCGCTGCTTCTAAAATAATATTGGTGGTTTTTGCGGATACCTCAGTTTCAGCTCCGCCCATTACGCCTGCGATCGCAATCGGTTTATCGCCTGACGTAATTAAGAAATTTTGACTAGTGAGATTGCGATCGGCAGCGTCAAGAGTTTTGATTTTTTCGCCTACCTTAGCAAAACGCACCCCGATCTTAAGCCCTTCCTCCAGAGTGTCCGCATCAAAGGCATGGAGAGGCTGTCCCCATTCCAACAAAATGTAATTGGTGATATCGACAATATTGTTAATCGATCGCATTCCTGCCGCTTCTACACGACCCTTTAACCATTCGGGCGAGGGCGCTACCTTCACATTTTTAATCAAAGTCCCGATATAAGCAGGGCAAGATTTAGGATCTTCTACTGTCACCCAGTTAGCAGTTTTTGGCTGAAAATCTTTGGCAGCCAGTGGCAAGCGCACTTCTTTGCCCAATAATGCGGCAACTTCACGGGCAATTCCCACCATGCTAAGAGCGTCAGCACGATTGGCTGTTGAAGTCACATCAAGGATCGCGTCGTCAAGTCCCAACAGGGGACGCACATCTGCGCCAACGGTCACACCTTCAGGAAATTCATGGATACCGCTTGATTCTTTGGCTAGCCCAATCTCGGCTAGTGAGCAGATCATCCCCTCAGACCGCTCGCCCCGCAATTTCGTAGGACGCAATTTCAAATCGACGGTTGGCAAATAAGTGCCAATCGTGGCGATAGGCACAAACAAGCCCTGTCTAGCATTGGCTGCGCCGCAAACAATTTGTAATGGCTCAGGTGCGCCAATATCGACTTTACATACCTGTAACTTGTCGGCATTGGGATGACGTTCAGCCGTGAGGATATGACCAACTACGACTCCATCAGCCCATGTCCTGCGATCTTCAATCGACTCGACCTCAAAGCCTGCCATCGTCAATTTTTCTTCTAGCTCTTGGGGCGAGAGATCGCAGTCTACAAGTTCACGGAGCCAATTCAAAGAGATACGCATTAGGAATTTAGGGAG
>CASBRC010000502.1 GCA_949128015.1 Synechococcales cyanobacterium PMM_0003 | reverse complement strand
GTCATCACTTGACGTGGTGAAATACCATTGTGATAGGCAGCCAGCCAACGTTGAGCCTCATTACCTTGTTCAAGAATCTTTTGTAAAGGCGATAGGAAACACCACACACCGTTATCCTTAGCACGCGATCGCAATTGCTCGTACAAATCAGAAATCCATGCTCTTGCTGTAATCTGTTCGCCAGTTTGCCAATGGGTTAAGACTGCATCAAGACTATTAACGGCGGCGGCAACTTCATTTTGATCGGCGATTGTCGCGAGTTCTTCGGGCGTGAACTTGGTTGCATTGGGAGCAAGAGGATCGAGCGTGGAGCCAATACCAGCTTCAAGAAATTGATTTAAGCGCATTTCTAAAAGTGCGGTGATGGCAAGTAATGCGACGGGATCGATAATCAGATCAGAAATCCGTAGTTCTAAACGGTTAAGATTATAAGGACGATTATCACCATTTGGACGCACTGATGACCAGAGATGGCGGACATTTTGCATCGTTCCCAATTGTAATTGCTGTTCTGTCCATTTCACAAAATGACGATGACTACTAAACAATGGAACTAGCTTCGGTGTTTTTGGAAACATTTTCCAACGGGAAGAATGGAATCCTGTTGCTTTACCATCAAGAAAAGGAGATGCGGCACTAAGAGCAAGATAGAGCGGCGCTTCAAGACGAATTAGGCGACAGGCGGCAATTAATTGCTCTAGATCGGGGATACCAACATTAATATGAATACTTGCCGTGACTACGTCCGTGCCATAGGTTTGCTCGATATAGTCATGATAAGGATTTTGAGGATCAGACCGATAAAAATGATCGACCCCACCCAAAGCTAGTGTACTACCTGGCATCAACGTGTAATCACCAAGCGATCGCAAATAGCTGCGTAACTTCTGGCGTGGTTCTACCAGTGCCATTAACAATGGTTCATATTTATGAAAAGGCGGCGTGATGTATTCGACATTGCGGGTATCTGGTTCGCGCACAAACCCATTCAGATTCGCCACAATGCGATCGCTAAAGCCCACCACATCCCCCGTCGGTGTAGAGGTGTAGATTTCTACTTCAAAGCCTTTTGATAAAAGCACGGGAGATTTCCTTTTGCTATAGTCACTATTACTAGCCTACCTTGCAATGCGATCAAATTATAGAGGGGCGCTTCGCGCCCTCTCTATAATTTCAACTTTTCATCATTTCTTTCATATTTTTTGCTGCTAAGGCATAGCCACCATCAGCTCCATCGACAAAATGCACTTGGCGACCATCGCGCTCAAATACTAAGCAAGTCATCAAAGCGCGATCGGAAATATGAAAACCATATACTAAACGCCCTTCTTGAAATTTCTTTTCTAAATATTCAACTAATTTTTGGCGCTGTCTGGTTCTACCAGAAATAACCATCCGCAATACATCATCAAATTTTTTAAAATCAGTTGCCTCCGCGACAATCTGCTTATAATCTCCCCAATTAAGATTCCCTATTTTAATGTTAAATCGCATTAGAACAATTCCCAATATGTTAATTAAGCGCAACTTCCAGAGATATAAAATTCTTCTAAGCCAACTTTTTGCAGCCGTAAAAACCCTCGTCTCTGCGCCTAAACTCTTCTTTTGAAAAGCAAGTTGCAAGTTTTCAGATACTACAGGATGACATTCTGTACCTTTTCCATAAATATGATCGATTTGATTAATCACCTCACGATAAAGACTATCGATCTGGCTCTGACTTGGTGCGGTCACAAATATGATCAAACTAAGAATCTCTTCATGGCGTGTGGGGATATCTTGCCAACGACATTCTAAACCAGAGAAATCTGCGATCGCATATGCATTTTCTGGCTTAGGACTATACAAATCAGTCGTTGCTTGATCCTTAACTAGACAGGTAGCGTAGCTAATTCCGCCACCTCTGAGGATTGCTTGATCGTAGTTCTCGGAGATACGGAGCTTAGCAATTTTAATTTCATAGTTTGAGGTAATCGCAGTCAGTGGAACAATGCCGACACGTAATACCAAATTAAATTCATCGGTTGCTAGTTTTTGGACAGCCAGTAATGCTTGCCCTGCTTCGAGAATAAATCTTGAAGGAATGAGAATCGAAGCGCCATCACCACCAAAAACAAAAGGAATCTCCAATTCTCCAACTAGATTCAAAATTACAATGATCGAACAAGCTCCCAAAAGATTGACATCTTTATATTTACCATTTGCGATCGCTTGAGTTGATTCGGTAATATCGGTAATGATTACTGCCCAGTCATTAGGGATCGTGTAAAAATTCTCGCTATGGGTGATATCAACAAAATTCTGAAGAACGGGTAGATCGGCATAAAAGTTCTCAGAAGTTGTATTTTTGGGTTGAGATTCTTGAGTACCCATTTCCGTAGACCTAAAATGCGATCGTCGATTTTGCAATCCTAGCAACAAATCATAAGTAGATACACCGCCAGTTGGCTGTATTAGCCATGCTATAAACAACAAAAGAGGGCGCTTTGCGCCCTCTTTTATTGTCTAAACTATTCCCATTCAATTGTGCCAGGTGGCTTAGATGTGATATCGAGTACGACTCGATTGACACCTTTTACTTCATTGACAATGCGATTAGAAATGGTCTCTAATAATTCATAGGGAACCCTTGCCCAATCCGCAGTCATGCCATCCTCGCTCGTAACAAGTCGCAAAACTACAGGATGAGAATAAGTCCGCTTATCGCCCATCACCCCAACACTGCGAACAGTAGGCAATAGCACGGCAAAGGCTTGCCAGAGATTATTGTACTGACCAGCCCGATTGACTTCTTGACGCACAATCAGATCGGCATCGCGTAACGTGTTAAGTCGATCGCTAGTAATGTCTCCAATAATCCGAATCGCCAAACCAGGTCCGGGGAAAGGTTGACGTTTGACGATTTCTTCAGGCAGTCCGATTGCAGTACCCAGCTTTCGCACTTCGTCCTTAAATAGTTTGCGAAGTGGCTCCACTAGAGTGAATCGGAGATTGTCAGGCAATCCACCCACATTATGATGACTCTTGATTTTGACAGCAACACGTTTGCCTGTGACAGGATCAGCGTTAGTGTCAGCCGACTCAATTACATCAGGATAAAGAGTGCCTTGAGCAAGGAAGTCAAATGGCCCCAAACGTTGGGATTCTTCTTCAAATACACTAATAAATTCGCCACCGATTAACTTCCGTTTCTGCTCAGGTTCAGTGATACCTTCTAGCTTTTTCAGGAAGCGTTCGCGGGCATTAACATACACAACATTAATGTGAAACTGTTCCTCAAACAGCTTGACTAGGCGTTCAGGCTCTAGCTTTCGCATGAAGCCTTGATCGATAAACATACAAGTAAGTTGATCGCCGATCGCCCTATGCAATAAAAAAGCAAGAGTGGAAGAGTCTACACCACCTGAGAGAGCAAGCAATACTCGCTTATCACCAACTTGAGCGCGTATTTCGCGAATTGAATTTTCGATAAAAGCATCGGTTGTCCAACTGGGTTCGCATTTACAAATGTGATAAACAAAATTACGAATCATCGCCATTCCACCTGCCGAATGGACAACTTCAGGATGGAACTGAACACCATAGAGACTTCTCTCATGATCGGCAATCGCCGCACAGGGAGTATTAGCGGTGTGAGCTAAAATTTCAAATCCCTTAGGTAAGTCAATCACAGAGTCACCATGACTCATCCACATGGTTGTGCCTGTATCTACATTGGTCAGTAAATCAGTGGGATTGTCGATTAACAATTGGGCTTTACCATATTCCCCACGTTCAGCACGCTCGACCGTACCGCCGAGTTGCTTTGTCATTAGCTGCATTCCATAGCAAACACCTAAAATAGGAATGCCCAAATTAAAAATTTTAGGATCGCATTGAGGTGCGCCTTCGTCATAAACAGAATTTGGACCACCTGACAAAATGATCCCCGTAGGATTCAATTTCAGCAGATCTTCGGCTGACATGTGGTAAGTTAAAACTTCAGAATAAACCTGTGTCTCACGGATACGTCGAGCAATTAGCTCCGAGTATTGAGAACCAAAATCAAGAATCGCAATCATTGAACGATTAGTTATATTGTCTGTGGTACTATCGGAATTGGGGCTGATTGAATTTATACTAGATGAAAGAGCACCTTCAAGATTTAGTACGTCATTCGATGATGTTGGAGGGGAAGAAACCACAGTAGATACCTCTATCTTAATGAGATAGCAATTTAATGAGATCGTCAGGCTTTTGGTAAGCCTATCGCTGCGAGAAAAGTAGCTATTCGTACAATGCTAGCAAAACGGTACGTCTTTATGATGAAAAAAATGCGTAAAAAAGTTATGACTGCGATCGCATTGTTACCAATTTTCACTTTGCCAATATTTGTTGGTAATATTAAAAACATTGACGGTTGCTATACACTATTGGCAGATAGTAACTAGATATTTAACTATGACCTTCACAACAGAATCGCCCATAACTCCTGTAGAAGCAGAATCTAGTTTTGCACCACCGACCGATCACATTGTGCAAACGATCCAAACTGTCATCGCCAGTATGGATGCTGAGAATTCGGCTCTTGAAAACCAGACCGAGGATACGTGGAAATTTCAATATGGCTCTATAGAAGTAGTTGTAAATATTACTGGAACCGAACCTACTGATACATTCACAGTTTTTTCGACAGTATTAGCTGCGCCATTTAAGGACGAAACAAAAATGACGCGCTGGCTTTTAGAAAAAAATGCCTCTGACACTTTTGAAGCTCGTTATGCAATCCAAAACGATCAAGTACTAGTGTTATGTTCGCGTTCTGTTGAAGATCTCTCACCTGCTGAGATCTCACGCATCATTACGATTGTGGCATCGATCGCCGATGATAACGACGAAGTACTAAAAGAGAATTTTGGTATTTAAATCTCACTAAAAGCAAATATTGAGATCGCCGCCAAAGTAAGGATAAAAACAAAGAACAAAATTTAGTGGTGGCGCTTTGCGCCACCACTAAATTTTGAGCGCAGATAGCTATTCTTTTTAAAAGCACTTACTTACAAGGCTTCTAATGCTCAAATTTGAAAAAGCACCCAAAGGGTGCTTTGTTGTCTAAATATACAAATAAATTATGAAAAATTTATGGCAGCTTCTTCCCTATGCTGATATATCGGGAAAGCTACATATGGATCTTGATAATTCTTTGCTTGATCGCCATAGTCAAGATCCGTCATCACCATCAATTTTAAGATTTTATCGCTGGTCACCATCCGCGATCTCTTTAGGGGCGAACCAAAAACAATATCCCGATCGCTGGAATGCGATCGCACAAGCACATAATCTCGACATTGTGCGCCGTCCCAGTGGCGGCAGGGCTGTCTTGCATAAAGGCGAACTAACTTATGCCGTGATCACCAGCGCTGATATTCATCGCGATAGAGCAAGTGAGTTTGATGATAATACCTTTGGCAGAAAGCGCTCGCATCGTGAAATCTATGAATATATCAGCGGATTTCTAATTCAAGGTTTTGCCAAATTGGGGATTGACCTAAACTACGGAAAAGCAGGACGGGGTTATATTCACAATCCCAGTTGTTTTTCTACGGCAACCAATGCCGATTTAGTAATTGCTGATGGACGTAAACTGATCGGTAGCGCTCAAGTCTATCGTCATAATTCAGTTTTGCAACATGGATCGATCGCGATCAATCCTGATTACAAATTACTAACAGAGCTATTTCAATCAGAAGTTCCTATTGTTGGCTATCAAGAACTTGCTTGGAATAATCATAGAGACTTGACAACAAAACTTATTGACGTTTTATCTCAGTCGGCGCGGGAGTACTTTCAGGCGGAGTTCCTGTAGCTCTGGTTGAGTCAAATTTCGCCATTGTCCAACCTCCAGATCTCCCAATCTTAAATGGGCAATCGCTACACGCACTAAACGTAAAGTGGGAAATCCCACGGCAGCCGTCATCTTTCTAACTTGCCGATTTTTTCCTTCTGTTAATGATAGCTCTAGCCAAGTTGTGGGGATATTAGCGCGAAAGCGAATTGGCGGCTCACGCGCTGGTAAGTCTGGCTCACTGTCTAATAATTTTGCGATCGCAGGTTTGGTTCGATATCCTTGAATCGTGACTCCATCGCGCAACTTTTGCAAAGCGTCTTCTGTGGGAAGTCCCTCCACCTGTACCCAATAAGTCCGCGAATGTTCAAACTGCGGATCGATTAAGCGATGCTTTAATTGTCCATCGTTAGTCAGCAGCAACAATCCTTCGCTATCAAAATCTAGTCTCCCCACCGAATAAACTTCAGGGATATCAATATATTCTTTTAAAGTAGGACGTGGCGATGAGCTGTCATCGGTGAACTGGCAGAGAACTCCATATGGCTTATAAAAAAGAATATATCGCTGATCGCTCATGAGTACCCAAAGAATAAAAAAGCTCGCAAATTAAATAAAACCAAAATATGATTCGGCGGGC
>CASBRC010000501.1 GCA_949128015.1 Synechococcales cyanobacterium PMM_0003 | reverse complement strand
GTTCAGCGCTTCGCGCTGAACCTGATTTAATGAGCAAAAAGTGCTATAAATGTTGCATTTTTTAGTGGATATTTTTAGTACAAATATCTAAATTCAATTGCTAGTAAGGTATTCATTAAAAAATCAGCATAAGTTAAACTACTCAAACTAAGAGCTTAGTGTCATAATGAGGCAGATGTATTAGATGAACTAAACCTCTAACAGACATGGCGAAAAATTCCTCTGCGACGGCAAACAGTCAAGTTGATAAGGCTGCGTCAAATGCTCAATCAGGAAAGGCTAACATCAGCCCTGAGAAAAAAAAGGCGCTCGATGCGATCATGCAAAAGATCGAGAAAGATCATGGCAAAGGCGCAATTATGCGTCTGGGTGATGCCACAAATATGCGCGTTGAAACCGTTCCTAGCGGAGCCTTACCACTTGATCTTGCCCTTGGCGGCGGCTTACCCAAAGGACGGGTAATCGAAGTCTATGGACCAGAAAGCTCAGGTAAAACCACCCTAGTGCTGCACGCGATCGCCGAAGTCCAAAGACGCGGCGGTATTGCCGCCTTCGTTGATGCTGAACACGCCCTTGACCCAACTTATGCGGCGGCTGTAGGTGTTGACATTGATAACTTGCTAATTTCTCAACCCGACTCAGGAGAAATGGCACTAGAAATCGTGGATAACCTCGTGCGATCGATGGCAGTAGATATTATTGCGATCGACTCAGTCGCGGCTCTTGTCCCCCGAGCTGAAATCGAAGGCGAAATGGGGGCATCCCACGTTGGTTTGCAAGCACGTTTGATGAGTCAAGCGCTTCGCAAAATCACCGCTAACGTCGGTAGATCTAACTGCATTGTCATTTTCTTAAACCAATTGCGCCAAAAAATTGGTGTAACCTATGGCAGTCCTGAAGTCACCACAGGTGGAACGGCGCTCAAATTTTACGCCTCAGTCCGCCTAGATATTCGCCGCATCCAAACCCTAAAGAAAGGTACGGAAGAATATGGGATTCGCGCTAAGGTCAAGGTTGCCAAAAATAAAGTTGCTCCACCTTTCCGTATTGCCGAATTTGACATTATTTTCGGTAAAGGTATTTCTGCGGTCGGCTGTTTGGTCGATCTTGCAGAAGAAATGAGCATTATCGTGCGTAAGGGCGCGTGGTATAGCTACCAAGGCGATAATATCGGACAGGGGCGAGACAACACGATCAAGTATATGGAAGACAAGCCAGAATTTGCTCAAGATATCGAAAAGCAGATCCGCGACAAACTAGCCGCAGGCGTAGCAGTTTCGGCAACGAAGGTCGTCCCTGAAGAAATTGAGCCTGAAGACGATGGTGTCCCAGCAGAAGATTTCTAACTAAAAAAGAGGGCGCTTCGCGCCCTCTTTTTTAAAATACCAACATTTCCCTAATTAGCCATTTGCTATCTTTTTTGACTAAGTCATACTCAACCGTGTAGCTAGCATCATCTTTTGAAGCCCCGCGATCGAGTTCGCCATTATTAAAGTAATTACGTGATTCGGAAATCTTAGCAACGACCTTAGCTTTACTGTCACCATCAGGCACAACTTGATCTACTTCACTGGATTTAGTTTGGTACTGCAAATAAGAGTTACTAGATTTAAGCTCTTTAGCACGTCCTTTCCAATCACTAAGAGCAGGATCAACTAAAATTTCTTCTAAAAGATTATCTTCATAGTCTTTGCCAAGAGCCTTCGATTTGGTTGCTTGCCATGTTTCGATAACTTTGGTCGCAGTTTCTTTATCCAAGGGACCTGGCTGAGCAACTGGAGCGGAATTATTGTCTTTGATTGATTGCACTAGTGTTGTGATCGGCTTTTCTAAGGTTATTGGCTCTGGACGTGATGAACCAGTCAATGAGCGAAAAGCCCAAGCTACTAACCAAATAGAACCAGAGAGTAATGCGATCGCTAAAACAATTACCGTCACTAACCGACCGACATTAAATTTACGTTTAGTTGGGGATGAAGGACTTGAGGTTTGACCTTGGGCGGGACGCTTGATTTCTCTGACGGCTTCATTAGTATTTCTTGCCGAGTCTTTTGAAAGCGGTAAATGACTAGGGCGGCGGGAGCTAGGTAAATCTCGCAAATTACCACTACCATTGGCACTAGCGTAGGATGGACTCTCAATAACGGGAGTCGCAGAACGCCGAAAACGATTCGGGGTTTCAGGGGCATAGGTAGATAGTTTTGGCTCATCAACCGAGGTGTTGACAAGACTTGGTTCAAACCCACGAGTTACGGGCGCACCTTCATCTAGAGAAGATAGCCCTGCGAAGCGATCGCTACCACCCACAGGTGAAGTCCATTCCGATGACATTCCGCCAGTATTAGGCAACTCTTCTAGATATGCTTGCACCTGTTCGTCGGCAAAATAATCCTTAAGCGATACGATTTGACTCATGAGATCGCGGAAATGAGGATAGACCTCTTCTTGCAGCCAGCGTTCGCTATAAAGACATAGCCCTGGCAAGAGATCGGGCGCACCTTCAGAATTTTGGCGAATAAAAGCAATTTGATCATCTTCAGCACTCTGATCGATCGCGGTACTTGCTTCTTCGGTTTGTCCTAATAACAAAGCACATACAGCTTTTTCGAGATAAATATCCTGCTTCGCACTGAGCTTAACTAGCAATCCTTTAGCGCGACGAATCAGGGCTGGCTGACGTTGGGAAAATCCACGGGCAACCAACGCATACACAGCGAGATAAGTCGCAACCGATGAAGGACGACGAGCTTCGTCTTCAAACAGAGTTTGCTGCTCGATCGCCGTCATATAGCTACGTAATTGCTGAATAAATCGCAAGAAGTCATCTATACCAAGGCTGGAATAGTCATTGCCTGAGCCATCAATGCCCCGCCGCGCATCGAGCATCTCTTGCAAAAGTGACATACCTTTACGATGTTCGTTGGTGTGATTGTCAGGAGATGCCAACAATTCAAGGATGCGATAGGGGCGGAGGCGAAATAGATCGGCTTGGATTTCACTGCGAATGCTAAGAAATAAGCCTTCCCGCAAGAGAATCTCTTGGGCAGATTCTAAGGATGTTGCCGCAGATTCATACTGTCCTTGTTTCCAATATTCGCGACCGAGATCTAGGTAGGAAAGTGATACAGAGAGTAAAAGATCGGGGTCGTGGGGAGAGATGCGTGCCGATTGGTACTCAGCTTCTTCAGGATCGTAATAGGGCTTAGCAAGGGATAAAACTTTCTCGGATTCACCGAGTTCGTACAAAATCAGTAGTAGCCCCGCAAAGTCTTTTTCGTCAGCTTCAATTTGAGGCGGTAATGTTAAAGCTGGGCGATCGCTATCTGTATCAGATGCATCGTCTGTATTTGCGGTGCTAGCATTTGTGGGATTAGGGCGATCGCGATCGGTCAGAGTTTCATAAGCTTTATCAATAATGCGCTTGCGAGAGGCGATTGCCGCATCAGAATATTCGCGCCTTGGCATAGAGAGCAGGCGGTCACGATGGGCTTGATGAACTTTGTCTAGTCCTGACAGGTGTGTCAAACCAAGAATGCGGTAACAGTCTAGGGGAACTCTCACTTTGCTTTTCTACCCAAAACTTTAATTAAAAATGCCGATCTGAACTCCGATAATGCCAATCTGTTTGCCTCTCAAATCAAAGATGCTCCGTATCTAATGCACTAAAGACAGTTGGCTTAATGTACTGATTTTTTAAGTACATTAAACGCCCGAATTATACACTAAGTCAATCAACTTGGTGAAAATAGCTATAAACCCCAAAAATATTTTTTTTGAAAGAGCCGCCTACGGCGGCTCTTTCAAAAAAATATTTGTATACTAATCAAGAGTCAAGGGCGATCGCTTTATCGATCGCTAACTTTTGATTAAGTCGGATTTGATAAGCTTGTAACTCTTTGGCGTTGATCCCACTGATAATGCAAAAGCTATCAACATCAATGCCCCGCGCTAGCATTTCGATACACCAAGTATGTCGCGCTTGATCGATTGTCAGAGCCGAGCCGTCAAGATTGCGATAGGGCTGAGTCCAACGCGACCATAGTTGCTCGATCTCTTCTAGAGACAAGGATTTGCGATCGCAACTAAGGAACATCGCCTCAGTATCATTATTGTTATTTTTAAGATCTTTAAGCTCTTTTTTCAGATCGTTTCGTCGGAGCTTGAGATAGGCGCTCAGAGGATTATTGGTGGCTGAACCGTAGCGATGACCAAGAATTTTTTGATTGAGTGGTACTGATCGCCCATTGTCAGTAGCATCTGCATGAGATTTTTGAGTGAGTAAAATACCATGATTAGCTTGAATTTGATAATCTTTTAAACGCAAACGAGTCAGATTGATCGCCGTAATCCCGCCACCAAATAACAAATATGCGATCGCATAATCCTTTGCCCCACATTTTTTCGCTTGCATGAGGATTTCGCGGACGATTTCCTCAGGAATATCGATAATTGGTCGCGCTTGAGCCGTGGGAATTACTTCTTGGACAAACATATCCACCAAGGTACTAACAAATTCATCGCGATCGCGCCAGATGGCTTGGACATCACTCGTCAATGTAATTACGGCATATCCCAAAATGCAGGTATTTAATAAATTTGCTAACTTAATTGGTGGCAAAGAATATTGCAGTCGCGAATTGACAAGTACATCATTGATGGCGGTGGCGATCGTTTGATTGACTTGATTAATGCCTTGCGCCAGAGCTTGACGGCTCTCAAGCGGATATTGTCCCGCCTCGCCAACTAGCGATCGCACTAATTCAGGTACGCTTTCGAGCGCCCGTAGCGAACTCTGGATGTAGTACTTGAGAAATCTCCGCAAATCACTCTGACTAGAGATATCGGACACCATGAGCGACTCTCCCACTTTAGCCAACACCAAATATTTTTGCAGACATTCTTGCAATACGGCTAGTAATAACCCATGTTTATTACCAAAATGACGAAATAAAGTTACTTCATTGACCTGAGCAAAGTCCGCGATCTGGCGTGTGGTGGTCTCGGTAATTCCTTTACTAGCAAACAACTCCAGCGCTGTATTCACGATGCGTTGGCGAGTAGGAATTCGAGATACAGACATGAGAGCATGTACCATTGAGATGATTTTGCAAGTGATACTTGCATTATTACTTAAAAAGCAGTTAAACTTAATACATAATTGTAAGTGACACTTGCATCTCCTCACCACCCTCTAAGTTATTATTTCATGACCGCCACTACTGAAGCCATCTCAACTGAACCAAAGCTGAACTGGACAAACGTTGCCTTTTTCAGTGCTTTTCATATTGCTGCTCTAGCTGCCCCTTTTTACTTCTCATGGCAAGCTGTGATTTTGACAGTTTTCCTACATTGGTTGTTTGGCAGCATTGGAATTACTCTAGGATATCACCGATTACTTAGCCATCGTAGCTTTCAAGTGCCTCAGTGGTTGGAATACATCATCGCCACAATTGGTGCATTAGCACTACAAGGTGGTCCCGTATTTTGGGTGGGCGGACATCGCCAGCATCACGGTTTTACAGAAGACAATCAAAAAGATCCCTACTCGGCAAATAAGGGTTTTTGGTGGAGCCACATGATGTGGATTATGTACTCCAAGCCTGAACATTTTCAGCGCTCCAATTACTGTAAATTTGCGCCTGACCTCGCCAACGATCCTTATTATAAGTTTTTAGATGTGTACTTCTTGCTGTTGCAAGTACCTCTCGCAGCATTGCTCTATGTAATTGGCGAAAAGGTGTTTGGTGGTCTTGGTGTATCGTTCTTAGTTTATGGCGTGGCGGTCAGATCGGTTGCGCTCTGGCATAGCACTTGGTTGATTAACTCCGCTTGTCACAAATGGGGCTACAAAAACTTTGAGCAGACACCTGATCATTCCACAAACCTTTGGTGGGCAGCAATCTTGACCTACGGCGAAGGCTGGCACAACAATCACCACGCTTTTCCTAAGTCGGCTCGTTCAGGTTTGAAGTGGTGGGAAATCGATCCTACTTGGGGTGTGATCAATCTGCTCCAAGCAGTTGGATTAGCGAAGAAGGTCTATATACCTGAACCTTGGCAATCTAGCAAGTAAGCAGATATCTGCCTAGAAAATAAAAAGAGGACGCTTTGCGTCCTCTTTTTATTTTCTAGCAAAAACGGATACATTGACGTTATCAGTAGTGTGTAACCCTTAGTCAGGATGCTTATTTAAAATGGGTTAATCAATGCGGGAAGGCAAGCATATGGATCATCGCCACATTCGCTTTTGCGATCGCCACGAAGAAGTTGATTTAGAGCAATTACAAAAGTTATTTCGAGTTTCCGCATTTTGGGCAAAGGAACGAACTTTATCGGGTTTAGCGATCGCACTTTCTAACTCCAAGCCAGTTGTGACTGTATGGGATGGCGAAAATTTAATTGGACATGCTCGTGCTACTAGTGACGGCATTTATCGAGCGACAATTTGGGATGTGGTGATCGATCCTGACTATCGCGGCGCAGGTTTAGGTCGGAAGTTAGTGCAAACAGTTTTGGCGCATCCCAATGTTTGCCATGTTGAGCGCGTTTATTTAATGACCACCCATCAGCAAAAGTTTTACGAACAGATTGGCTTTGAGCAAAACTCTTCAACCACGATGGTTTTATTTAATACGGGTTGCGATCGGCAACTTCAAGCTTCGGAACTTAACTTCATTGACAATTCTTTAAAAATAAGTACATGCACATAATTAAATACAAAATCTAAAAAGCTGTAGCGTATGCTGCATAAGCACCACAGCTTTTTAGGTTTGGGTTATTTATTACGTCCACCTACTTAAGAAAATAAAAACAAGTTGAGGCGAAAATCACTTATTCTTAATTTTTTGATCGGCAATAGTATTTGCAAATACTGCCAAGAATCGTGACCTATGCCACAATATAGGATAAGGACACGAAATATATATCAATTTATTCTTATCCCATCTGATTTGGTGGGAACCAATGCCTGAAACTTCATATCAAAGCCAAAGACGAACAAGGAGCGAATTTGAGCGCCAAATGCATCGCCTAGAACAAGATTCTTTGCGAATGGGTGCACTTGTCGAAAACTCATTCCTGCTAGCTCACGCTGCTCTATTTGAGCGAGATATTGAATCAGCTACGCGTATTGATGCCCAAGACCGCCAAATCGATCAAATCTATCGCCAAATAGAAATCGATTGCATCCAGTTGATCACCTTACAATCACCAGTTGCGCGTGATGTGAGGTTGTTGAGCGCTCTTATGCAGCTGATCCGCGATATTGAAAGGATTGGCGACTATGCCGAAAATCTAGGCGATATAGCAATTAAGCTTTTTCCTTATCCACCATCCCCTTATCTAGGCGAGTTGCAGGTAATGTCGAATCGTTGTCGCGCCATGCTCGCCATGAGTTTGGAAGCCCTAGCCAATCTTGATGAAAATATTGGCTTAGAAATCAAGGAAAAAGATGATGCCGTTGACAATGACTATCAGCATATCTATGATCTGCTCGCTTCGCAAAAATCACTTGGAGAACCGATAGAACCTGTCATGCTGATGGTACTGGCAATTCATCATTTGGAACGCATGGCAGATCATGCCGCTAATGTTGGTCAGCGAGTTGCTTATATTGTCACTGGCAAGCTTGGCTAAGTACAGTGCCTTGCGCTGTTATAAAACCGAGAGAAATTTTTGAAAG
>CASBRC010000500.1 GCA_949128015.1 Synechococcales cyanobacterium PMM_0003 | reverse complement strand
TTAGGATTTCCTGACTGCAATTGAGCTGCGCCTAAGTTGCTATATGCGATCGCAAACTTAGGGTCGAGTCTAGTTGCTCGTTGAAAAGAATGAATAGCCTCTTTGAGCTTGCCTCCCTGTGCATAAGCTAGCCCCAGATTGTAATGCGCGGCTGTTAGTTCAGGATTTTTCTTGATTGCAGCCCGAAATATCACCACCGCCCCTTCTAGATTCCCCAGACGTACAAAGGCATTACCACGCTCTAGAAGCTGATCGGCAGTTTCATTGGGTGGTACAACAATCTGTTGTTGGATTTGCACTTTTTGAGGTGGTTTTTGGCGCAGTTGCGCGATCGCCACATCTGACCAAATTACACCAACTAATAAGACCGACGCGAAAACACCCAAAACTGGTTTCATAATCTTTTCTGATCTGAATTCTTGATAAAGAATGTTAAATTGAGAAAGCTAAATTTGAGTAAGAAATTAGCGATCGCCCTTAAGCCTTAAGCTTCACAAATAAGCCTCAGAAATACAAGCCCTGTAACCATGATTCTCGTTATCGACAATTACGACAGCTTTACCTATAACCTCGTTCAGTACCTTGGAGAATTATTACCTGAATTCCCTGAGCTAGGCGAAATTATAGTTAAACGAAATGACGAAATAAGCATCGAAGAAGTCAAACAACTTCAGCCAGCAGGAGTCGTAATTTCACCAGGTCCTGGTCGCCCCGAAGAGGCAGGAGTATCCTTAGATATTATTCGAGAAATGGGCGCAAATACTCCGATATTGGGCGTATGTCTCGGACATCAGAGTATGGGTTTGATGTATGGTGGCAAAGTTGTCTCCGCACCTTACTTAATGCATGGCAAGACCTCACAAATTTATCATACGGGAGTCGGTATTTTGGCAGGACTAGCCAATCCTTTTACCGCAACTCGATATCATAGTCTGGTTATTGATCGCCACAACTGCCCTGATGTCCTTGAGGTTACGGCGTGGACTGAAGATGACATAATCATGGGAGTCCGACACAAACAATATCCTCACGTTCAAGGCGTACAATTTCATCCTGAAAGTATCTTGACTGAGGCAGGCAAAGACTTGCTAAGAAACTTCTTGAAAGGATTAAGCGTCACAGTCTGATACTTAAAGTATCGTTGTGGGGTCTTCCTCACGCAACCAAAAAAATACTCAATTAACTAAACAACATGCGCCGCAGACAAATTCTTCGACTCGCTCAAGGTGGACTGATCTCAGCATTTACCGCAGGAGTCATCGCTGACGCAGCCAATTCTCAGACTAATTCAACCCTAAGACTTCAGTGGTTAGGTCATTTATCATTTTTGATATCAGGGGACAATGTCAGTTTTTTAACACATCCATTTCGTCCTGCTGGTTGCACAGCCAAATTAACTTCTCCTACGTCAAAGTCTGACTATATTTTGATTAGCTCACGATTGCTTGACGAAGGATATTTGGAGAATCTCCCCAAAGATACGCGAGTTTTGTCTGAACCAGGTTCTTATAATCTCAAAGGCATAAACATGCAAGGGATTACGATGGATCATGATCGCCTTGGCGGTCGTAGATTTGGGCGCAATGTGGCATGGCGCTGGAAGCAGTCAGGTATTTTTGTATTGCATCTAGGTGGAGCCGCCGCACCGATCAATGCTTCTCAAAGAATTTTAATGGGTCGTCCTGATGTTTTGATCTTACCCATTGGTGGCAATCCTCAAGGTACTGATCCAATGCAAGCAAAAGCTTATTCTCCAGTCGAAGCTAGGGCGATCGTACAAGAACTTAATCCACGTATTGTCATTCCCACTTATTACCGTACTGACAAGTCTAGTAATTCTTGCCAATTAGCATCAGTAGATGAGTTCCTTGCACTTATGCCCCCCGACACGGTACGTAAACTCGAAGGCTCAACTCTAGAGCTTAAGGCAAGCAGCCTACCTCAAACGACAGTAGTACGAGTGTTAAAATCTTAAACCATAAAAAAGGGGGCGCAATGCGCCCCCTTTTTTATGGCGATACTCTCACGATAGTGCCTACAGTTACTTGACTAAATAATTCTCGAACATCTTCGTTGTACATCCGAATACAACCATGAGAGGCAGCTTGACCGACAGAGGCTCGATTGGGAGTGCCATGAAAACCAGACCAGTCTTTACCATCTGTCCAAAAACCAATCCAGCGATCGCCTAAAGGATTTTCAGGATCTTTGCTAGGAATTACGTCACCTGTAAAGGGGTTTTGCCAAGCAGGATATTCAATAGTTTGCAAAACGCGATGATTGCCGATTGGGGTACCCCAACCTTCCTTTCCTACAGCCACAGGATAGGTCTTTAAAGCTATTTCACCATGAAAAGCCGTAACTTTACGCTTACTGATGCTAACTTCGAGGCGCGTCACTTGCATCAGTTCACGATCCCACAGTTGCCGATTGGGATTAATTGTATAAGGCGATCCCATTGCAGGTAGTTTCTTTTGATAGGCGAGGGCTTGGTAGAGCAATACTGCAAGTTCACCTTTAGTAATTGCATTAGTGGGAGCCAAGATTCGCGGATCGGGATAGTTAGTAACTAAGCCTTGCTGGGTAATTGTAGCGATCGCAGGAATGGCATAGTCAGGTATTTTTAAGGCATCCCGATACATTGATAGCAAATATGTTTGCGGTGTTTTATAGGCTTTGCTGTTGAGGTTTAGCTGACTTGCGATCGCAACTAGCGCTTCAGCTTTAGTGGCAGGATCGTTGAGCCTAGTGGTAATTTTTGACGCATTGCGATTGGCAAAGGCGATCTCTAATAAGTTGGCAAGTTCAGCACGGGTGATGGAGCGATCGGGCTGAAATTGGTTAAGAGAGTCGGGCGTAACTAAAAGATTACTTAAAGCTTGATTCGACAATAATCCTTCGACAAATTTGCGCGACCAATGATTTTGCAAATCAATGAATAGAAATCTAGATGAGGTTTGTGTGGTGTCTAGATTTTTTGCCCACGCAATATTACTTTGATGCGGTAAGTTTAGTGAAATAAAGGCAAATACGTTAGTTGCGATCGCAACGCGCACAAAAGAAGATAAAAGATTTTGCAAATTTTGCGATCTCTTTCCCATAAATTTTGGCTGAATATTGCCCTGATAGCGAGTTAACGATTTTGAGTATACTCCGCACTTTCCCGATCTTAGTTTTAAGTAGGAATGAATTAAGATCAAATATGTATAAACCCTTAAAATTTATGGCATTTTATACCCAAGGGTAAACAGCACAATATTTTCTAGATTTGCGGGCATATCCTTTTACAAACATCCCCAAAAATCAATATTCAGAATGTCTTCAACGCCACAGCTAAACTGCCATATGTCAGGAAAGTTAACACGGCTATAACCCTTATTCTTTCTAACAACCTTTAAAGCGTCAGCAAAAGCCTTTTGAAATAACTCAGGGCTACCAAAATAGTTCCTGAGACTAGGCGACTGAGCAAGGATATCTGCGATCGCATTTCGCGTCCTGTTAATAGTTTCTTCCCAGCCATCGTAGCAATCTGGTATATTGACATAACAACGCTTCAGCAAATGCTCTAACAAAGTAGTTAATCTTTCCTTTAATTCCCGTCTATCCCTACCCGCCAACCCTTCTAACTCCTCAACGAGATTGTCAATATCAAGATCTTGTAAATTTCTGGACTTTAACTG
>CASBRC010000499.1 GCA_949128015.1 Synechococcales cyanobacterium PMM_0003 | reverse complement strand
GCGTAATCCACTCAGGCGATCGCTACCGTAGCGGGGCAACTCTAAGGGTGGAATCTTCGTTTGATTGGGTGTGCCGATCGCGACGCGGATCACCTGTCCGCGTCGGTTGATATACAAACAAACAGCATCCTTTAGCTCAGCGCTAACTGCGGCAAGGCGTTGAGCTAGTTCGGGAGTAGTGAGGCTATCTTGAGGTAAGCGCGATCGATATAGCCGATCTAATTGCTTTAATTGATGCGCTTTCAGTCCTTGGGTTTTTCCGTAAATAGTTTCGATATGCGTTATTTTGGTGTAGATTTTTTAAATTATAACAAGATGTAGACAGGTAGGGGCAATTCATGAATTGCCCCTACCTGTCTTCTCAAAAATCTGTAGTTCAAAACCCAGATATGATTCGGCGGGCTTCGCCCGCCGAATCATATCTGGGTTTTATTTAATTTGCCAGACTAACTTCTGGATTGTGAGGACTAGGTTTTTGAGTTTGACAGGTTTACTGAGATATTCATTTGCACCTGCGGCTAGACATTTTTCGCGATCGCCTGTCATCGCAAAAGCGGTTAAGGCAACGATCGGGATGTCTACTAAATTAAGAACAGTGCGAATATATCTAATTGCCTCTAGTCCATCCATTTCAGGCATTTGCACATCCATCAAGATCAGATCAACGGGTTGCTCTTTGACGATTGCGATCGCATCTTTACCATTTTTAGCAATGACAATTCTATAACCATGACTTGCGAGATAGGATGTGAATGTTGCCACGTTGGCTTCATTATCTTCCGCAATCAGAATTGTTGTTGGTGATTTTGGATTTGCATCAGATGGATTGTTCAGATCGTCATTACCAGCGCCTGACAAATTATGAGATAAATTATTCGTTAAAGGAACTTCTAAATCTGTTTCTGTTTCATTAACAGCGTAGGGCAAATGCATAGAAAATCGGCTTCCCTGATTTATTTCACTGCTAACACTAACTGAGCCGCCATGTAGCTCCGTAATCTCGCGCACTAAAGTTAGCCCTAAACCAGTACCATCATACTTGCGACTCAAGCTACTATCGATTTGCACAAAGGGATGAAATAACTTGTCTAAATCATTGGCACTAATACCGATACCTGTATCAATCACATCAAAGCAAAGAGAATGTGGCGTTTCTAAATAAACCTCTAAAGTGATTTGTCCATGTTCAGGGGTAAACTTAACGGCATTACTTAACAAATTGACTAATGATTGTAAAATTCGTCGCTCATCAACTACGATGTTTTTAAGGTTGGGTTGGAGAATCGTCTTCAGTTGAATATTCTTTTTCAACGCTTGTTGCATGACAAAGACCATACTTGATTTGCAAAGTGGTGCGATTTCCACCTCCTCATAATTCAGTTCTAATTTACCTGCTTCTATTTTAGAAACATCAAGAATATCGTTAATTAATGATAGTAAATGTTCGCCGCTACGTTCAATCGTCTTAATCGCTTTAGTCTGACGTTCGTTGATATCACCAAATACTTTTTCTTGTAAGCCTTCCGACATTCCTAAAATTGCATTGAGCGGAGTTCGCAATTCATGACTCATATTGGCAAGAAATTCATCTTTAAGTCGAGTCGCATGGGCAAGAGAGGTATTCGCGAGTGACAGTTGTTCGTTAGTTTTTTGGAGTTCTACTTCTACTATCTGGCGTTCGGTAATATCGTGGAGGGATATTAAGTAAGCGAACCGATCGTTCCACTCAATTTCGACTACTTGCATCTCACCACCGCTAAGCTGACCACTACCATAGCGCAACAAATTAACTTCAAAAGAATTACCCAAAACATTGGGGACACCGAGCCTCATTCCCATCAACATTTCAGATGAAATATCAAACATTTTCAGCGCTGATGGATTTGTAAAGATCACCACTCCATTTTGATCAACAATTAAGATGCCATCAGAAATATTGTTCACAATGATCTCTAGGCGATTTTCGCTACTAGTAAGGGCTTTTCTGGTCTGAGCCACCTGTATCTCTAGTTCTTGATTAAGATGCTGTGTTTGATGAATAACTGAGACATTTTGTAATGCGATGCCAATATGTATAGCTAGTTCTTGTAATAGCTTGACAGACGAGGATCGCCAGTTTCGTGTTCGTAAACATTCTTGGGCGGCAAGTAGTCCCCATAGCTGATCGCCTTGCAAAATCGGCACAACGATAATCGCCTTAACTTGAATCTGTTCTAGAAATTTGGTATGACAATTAGTTAGCCCTACATAAATATCGTTAGTAACCTGAATCCTGCCATGTTTATAAGGCTCGACCATAGCTTCGCTAAAATAGGAATCGGTAAGTTCTTTGCCAAGCAAAGAATCACATTGCGGATTTACCGACTCTGCGACGATCGTCCCTCTCCAGTCTGGTTCAAATTGATAGGCAATCACGCGATCGGTTTGCAAAAACTGACGGATTTCGCTCACTGTGGCATCTAAAATTGTTTGTAAGTCTAAGGAAGCCTCAATCCGATTGGCGATCGCAGTTAGTAACCAGCCATCATCAAGCTGTTGTTCGAGTTCTACTTGCTGCGATCGCAACTCTAGATTATGAGCTATTAATAAGCCTTCGATGGTGAGCAAGGCGATCGGATAATGTTGAGCATTTACCACTGGCAAATAGTGAATTTGCTGTTGTTGCAACAAATTCAGCAAAATATCTAGATTTGTGATTTCGGCATCTCTCATTTCTGTAAAGCGCAAAGTTGCGATCGGCTCAGTCATGATTTCCGAGACTTTGACTGTCGCGAGATCTACTCCCTTCGCCATGAGGTGCATCAATGCCAACACATTCATCTCACCGACTAATCGAGACTCTTGCATAACTAGTACAAAAGCAATGCGGCTATCAGTACAAAGCCAATTGCGATCGCGAAATTCCTGCTCTTTAGAAGTGTCCGACAAGTAGTTTTTTAGCCGTAAGAAAACATTACTCAGATTGTCATCAATACTAACAATTAAAAAATTGTTAATAAATATTTCCTCTAAATTTCTATAAGAATATTGATGACAAAAAAACTTTATATTCATTTTATATTCTCTCAGTTTTCATGGCAAAAAATATAGTGTGTTACAGCGCTTTGCGCTGTTATAGAACCCAGAAAATTTTTTGAAAGTGCCGCTTAGCGGCACTTTCAAAAAATTTTCTGTACTACTCAAAGCCTGAACAGGCTGTAAGGGAGCAAAATATAGTTAAAATATACCATTGATTTTAAGTGTCTGAATTATTTGAAATTCTTGGCTAAATTTTGAATAGTCACTACCAATCTTAATCTTTAAATTAAACTATTATCGATCAATATCTAAGCCACCTAGAAATATGTAACAATAAATTGCGATTCGGCAGAATTCTATTGGCAAAAAATGAAATGAGAAAGCAGTTACCTAAATCTCTCACAGGTATCCAAGGACTAGATGAAATCACTGACGGTGGACTGCCGCAAGGTCGTCCAACTTTGATTTATGGCTCCGCAGGATCTGGGAAGACTTTATTAGGTGTTGAATTTCTCATAAATGGTGCGACTAAATATAATGAAACTGGCGTATTGATGACCTTTGAAGAAACTGCGGAAGAAATTACGCAGAATGTTGCCTCACTGGGTTGGGATATCGAGCAACTAGTTCGCGATCGCAAATTATTACTAGATCATGTTGCTGTCCCAGTCAGAGATATAGATTTTAGTGGCTCCTATGACCTTGAGGGCTTATTTATCCGTCTCAGTAGTGCCATTCAGGAAATCGGTGCAAAACGGGTGGTTCTCGATACGCTTGAAGTTCTTTTTTCCACGATGGAGCATCATATTGTTCGATCCGAATTGCGACGTTTATTTAGTTGGCTCAAATCGCAAGGAGTAACTGCGATCGTGACAGGAGAACTAGGTAGTAATAATTCAACCCTACAAGGGATAGAAGAATATGTTTCAGATTGTGTAATTCGACTAGAACAGAGAACCATTGAAGACTTGGCTACAAGGCATCTACAAATACTTAAGTATCGTGGCTCAAAACATGGTAGCAACGAATATCCATTTCTCATAAATGAAGATGGTATTTCGGTTGTTCCGATTACTTCCGTTGGACTAAATAGTGGAGTCTCAGACGAGCGCATATCCAGTGGAGTCCCACGCCTAGATACAATGCTCGGTGGCTTGGGTTACTACCGAGGTAGCTGTATTCTGGTGACAGGTAAGGCAGGTACAGGCAAGACTTCTCTCGCTAATTATTTTGCATCGGCTACTTGCGATCGCGGTGAGCGAGTTCTCTATCTCGCCTCCGACGAGTCACCACAGCAAATGCTGCGGAACCAACGATCCATTGGTCTAGATCTACAACCTCATATCGATCAAGGATTGCTTCGATTTGAGTCGGTGCGTCCCACTGCCTATGGTTTAGAAATGCGTCTAGCGAATATCTATAATTGGGTGCAGGAATTTCAGCCATATCTTGTAATTATTGATCCCATGAGCAATCTATCAACTAGCAATAACATCAAACAGACTAAGAATTTCTTAATGCGGCTAATTGATTTATTCAAATCTTCCCAAATCACGGTCTTTTTTACCGATCTCCTGACAGTTAATGGGGCTTTAGAAGCCAGTGAGGCGGGAATACCCTCTTTAATGGATACTTGGATCGAGCTTCGCACATTAGAGAATAATGGTGAACGCAATCGGGCGCTATATATTCTAAAATCCCGTGGTATGCAACATTCCAATCAAGTCCGTGAATTTGTCTTAAACAATCAAGGTATAGAGTTATTAGATGTGTACTTAGGAGAAAGTGATTTCTTAATTGGATCGGCACGAATCGCGCAGGAAGCAAAAGACAGAATGGAAAAACTCAACCGTTGCCAAGAGCTTGAGCGCAAAAAACGCCAGCTCAATCAACAGCAAGCTCTTTTGCAAGTTCAGATTACCGCTTTGCAAGTCCAGCTAGTCAATGAACGTGAAGATTTTGAGGCGATCTATCAACAAGATCAACTAAGTCAAAAGGCGATAACTGATAGTAAAGATCTGATGGCAGATTTACGAGATGCTGATACGATAATTTAATAAGATTAGGACTTACGCACCAGCTACGAAATGTAGGGGCAATTCATGAATTGCCCCTACGAATAATTACTTAGAAAAAGATAATGATTAACTTTCCAGACGAACTAGAGCTAGATGAAGACGATATTTGGGATTTTTACCTTTATATAGCAGGTAAATCAGCTAAATCTACCGCAGCGATCGCAAATTTGCAAAAAATATGTGACGAGTATTTGCAAAATAAATATAAAATTAAGATAATTGATTTAGTTCAAAACCCTGAGATGGCAAGGCAAGCTCAGATTATTGCTGTACCAACTTTGATCAAAAAATTACCATCACCAGTCAAGCAAATTATTGGGGATCTCTCTAATCAAGAAAAATTGCTGGTTGGGCTAGAGATTGCCATTACCCACCGATCGTCAAACCAGTCATGAATACCACTGCTATTTTTTTAGTCACCCACGGGAGTAGAGATCCACGTTCTTGGCAATCGCTACAGGATATTGTCACGACAGCACGATCGCGTCACGGACAAAACTTCCATATTAGCGGCGGATGCCTAGAAGGTCAGAAACTGAGCCTATCGCAGCAATTAGAAATATTTGTATCTGAGGCGATTCAATCGGAAATTTCAGAAATTGTGATTTTGCCTTTGTTTTTGCTAGAAGGGGTGCATGTCAGCGAAGATATTCCCGCCGAAATTGCGATCGCAAAAAGCAAGTTACAGGGCAAGTTACAGGGCAAGTTACAGGGCAAGTTACCAGAAAAACTAAAGTTCCGCGTTACTGCCCACTTAGGCACAAACCCTCAGATTCCCAGCTTATTATCACAACATTTTGAGAAACATGAGACGGGAGCAGAACAGTCTGCAAGAATTGTCATGGCGCATGGTAGTCGGCGGGCTGGCGCAAATCAAGTAATTGAGGACTTGGCAAGTCAAAGCCAAGCGATCGCTGCCTATTGGGGCGTTGAACCAAAAATCGAAACCCAAATTGAGAATTTATTATCACAAGGAATTAGTAAAATTAATGTATTGCCTTATTTTTTGAATGAAGGTGGAATCACCGAAGCGATCGCTAGAAAATTAGAACCATATTGCGATCGCGCTCAGATTCAGCAGTTACCTGTACCATTATCAAGCGAGCAGATTATTGATTTAGCCTTAAAATTTATTTAGCTAAATTCTGATTAGCTGAATTTCGATGCTCTAATGTAAGATTAAAAACTAAATTATGATGCAAGCTATACTGTCTTTGTCAACTAGCGCGATCTCCAAAACTGCAATTCAAATTAGACCGACAAGGTGAAAAAAGTTGCCTGAAAGATATCAACATCTTAATCCGATATATCAAGAGATTCTTAAACAAGAGCGTCTTAAGAATTTAATGCGTATTGCTAAATGCATAGAAAATAGTACGGTTGGTATCTTTGAGACAACTCTAAACGATCAAATTAGAGGGATTAGTGTATCTTTTTGCGATCTATTAGGATACGACGCTGAGAAAATCTGCCAACTTAAATACGAGCAGATTTGCCATCCTGAAGATTTATCTGCCTATTATTTTCTTAAAGAAAGATTGCTATCAGGAGAAATCGATCATTGCTATCTTAATGTGCGTTATATTCGCGAAGATGGTCAAATCGTGCAAGTCCTCCAAAGCACTGATTTTGATATTGGTAGCTCGCAAGAACCGTACTTTGTGAATCGATTTGAGGATATTACTGATTGGGAGCAGACAGCCAAGAACAACCAAGATATTGAAAATCGCACTCGCTATCTCTTCGAGAATAATCCTAATCCTATGTGGATTTATGATCTCGAAACACTAAGATTTTTGGCAGTAAATCAAGCCGCCGTCAATCACTATGGCTATAGTGAAGCTGAGTTTCTATCAATGACAGTACAGGAGATTCGACCTGCGGAAGATATTCCTAAGCTCTTGGAGACAATCGCAAAAGTGTCAACAGGATTTAGTGTTCCTGAAATATGGAGGCATTGTAAAAAAGATGGTACGCAAATTTTTGTTGAAGTGTCAGCACATACGCTGGATTATCAAAACTACAAATGCGAACTGATTTTGGTGAATGACGTTACGCAGAAGATACAGGCTGAAGAGGCTCTCAAACGAGCTGAAGCTAAGTATCGCAGTATTTTTGAGAATGCGATCGAAGGGATTTTTCAATCAACCGTTGATGGAAAATTCCTGATTGCAAATCCGATGCTCGCCAAAATTTATGGTTATACCTCTCCCGAAGATTTGATCGCAAATCTTACAGATATCCAAGAGCAACTCTATGTCGATCCTCTATGCCGATTGGAGTTAATCAAGCTATTGGAAGAGCAGGAGGAAGTTAAATTCTTTGAATCCGAGGTTTATCGCAAAGATGGTTCAATTATTTGGACTTCAAAGAATGTTCGTGCAGTTTACGATATTACTGGTAATATCCTCTATTTTGAGGGAACGGTTGAAGATATTACAACTAGTAAACGTGCCAAAGCTGAAATTGAACATCTTGCTTTTCATGACTCCTTAACTAATTTGCCGAACCGTGTTCTCTTTCGCGATCGCCTTTCCACAGCTTTAGTAAAAGCATCAACACAGCTACAAATCTATCTCGATCAAAATAGATTGATTGAGTTCAAGTCAATTCCACCGATATTAGCGGTAATGTTTCTAGATTTAGATCGTTTTAAGCTCGTCAACGATACGATGGGACATGCAGCAGGCGATCGCCTCCTGATCGAAGTTGCCAAAAGACTGAGTGAATGCATGTTTGAAAGTACTTTCTTGTCACGGATGGGTGGGGACGAGTTTATGATTTTTGTCCCTGAATTGCAGAGTGTAGAGTCAATCCAGCAATTTGCACAGCTAATTTTACAATCCTTTGAAAGTCCTTTTTTTGTAGAAGAAATACCAATTTACATCGGTACGAGTATTGGCGTTAGTCTTTATCCTTATGATGGGACTGATGAGGAGACTTTGATGAAAAATGCTGATACAGCCATGTTTCGAGCGAAGGAACGTGGGCGCAATCATTATCAGCTATATAATCATGCGATTGGAGCAAAGGTGAAGGAATATGTGGCGATTGAGAATGGGATTCGCCAAGCCCTTGATCGCTCAGAATTTCAGGTGTTCTATCAACCGCAGATTAATCTCGCTACAGGTGAGATTGATTGTATGGAGGCATTAGCACGTTGGCTACATCCTGAACTAGGATGGGTTCCTCCTAATCAGTTTATTCCTGCGGCGGAAGAGCATGGATTAATTGTGCGCTTAGGAGAATGGATTTTGCGAACGGCTTGCCACCAAAATCGGGAATGGCAAAGACAGGGACTGCCACCGATTCGGATGGCAGTAAATTTTTCAGCCAAACAATTTCAAGTTGTAACTCTGTGCGATCGCGTTATGCAAATTCTTTCAGAGACCGATTTAGAGCCTCAATATTTAGAAATAGAAGTTACTGAAAGCTTGGTGATGCAAGATCAAAATACCACGATCGCCATGTTGAAACATCTAAAATCTCTAGGCATGAGTGTATCGATTGATGATTTTGGAACTGGTTATTCTTCACTGAGTTATTTAAGATTGTTGCCTGTTAGTAAAGTTAAAATTGATGCGAGCTTTATTCGCGAAATTCCTCAAAATCGAGATGACGCATCCCTTACATCGGCAATTATTGCGATGGCTCATAGTCTCAATCTTAGGGTGATCGCAGAGGGAGTGGAGTATAAAGAGCAGTTAGAATTTTTGCGATCGCATAATTGCGATGCCGTACAGGGCTATCTATTCAGTCGTCCCGTTCCTGCACAAGAAGCAACTTTGTTGTTACAAGCTCAATTAAATTAAAACCAAAAAGCTGTAGCGAACGCGCAGCGTTCGCTACAGCTTTTTGGTTTTTAGGGTTTGTAAAAATGGCAATAAATTTTGAGCAAGAGTCACAGGATCGACACCCATTTCAGTGCGCTGACTTGCCAACCATATGGCTGTTTGAGAATGCCAAACCGTCGCGATGATCGCCACATCATTCGCCGCTAAACCTTGTGCTAAAAGCCCGCCAATCAACCCTGCGAGGACATCGCCACTCCCGCCCCTTGCTAATGCTGGTGTACTCTCTGGATTTATCCATACTTGAGATTCTGTGTCTTGAGATTCTGTGTCTTGAGGAAATGCGATCGCAGTTCTTGCTCCCTTGAGTAAAATAGTTGATTTCGTTTGATTTACAGCAGTTTGTAGAGCTTCTAAGCGTTCAACTTCGCGCAGTTCTGGAAATAACCGACAAAACTCTCCCCAATGCGGTGTTAAAATCATCGCACTATTGCGCTGATTTGATTTTTGGATAATTTGCGCTGTTCCCATAGCCGCTAAAGCATTCAATCCATCAGCATCAAGGACTAAATTGCGATCGCAATTTATGATTTGCTCGACAACTTTTCCTGCATCGAGAGAAAGTCCACAACCACAGACAATCGCTTGATATTTCTGCAAATCAAGATCGGGTAACGAGGCGATCGCACCAGATTCGGTCTCAGGACAACCAATCACTAAAGCATCAGGAACTTGGGCAAGGATCAGTGATTTAAGGGAATGGGGAACTGCGATCGATAACATACCTACACCTGTTGCCTTAGCTCCCATGGCAGCTAGCAGGGCAGCACCGCCGTATTTTTGCGATCCCACAACTAACAATACATGTCCAATTTCGTATTTGTGGGCGATCGCACTGCGAGTAATCGGCAAGCGATCGCGCAATATCGCATGAGGATCAATCCGCCAGAGTGGATGCTGATCACCAAGAATCTGAGACACAAATTTTTCGGGAATATCAAAACTAATTCTTTCGAGTTTGCCGATATAGGGCGTGGCAGTTTCTGTCAGTAAGCCCCGCTTCCATAGTCCTAAACAGAAAGTATTTGTCGCCCGAATGGCAGTTCCCATCACGTTACCGCGATCGGTATGAAGCCCTGATGGTAAATCAATACTAACGATTGGGATCTGCCAATTATTGATCGTGTTAATTGCGATCGCTAAATCGCCAACCACGTCACGCTCTAGACCAAATCCAAATATGCCATCAATAATCAGATCGCAATCTTGTAAAGCCTCCAAAGATCCAAAGGGAATTCCCAAACCTTTGGCATAGCATCCATGAACTCGCGTTAAGGGTTTGGACTTAGCAAACGGTGTATAGATTTTTACCTGTCGTCCTTGATGATGCAGTTCTCTGGCAACAACTAAGGCATCACCGCCATTATGTCCAGAGCCAACTAATACGCCGATACGAGCATAGATTTGAGCAGGATAAAGTTCAGTTAATCGTTGCATAATCCGCAATGCTACTTTTTCCATCAGCGCCGCAACGGGCATTCCTGCTTGGAAAATCAGATTTTCGATTGCTTGCATTTGTGATGCATTTGCGATCGCTTGTGATGAGAGAACGTCAACCATTTAGGATCACAAATTAAATAAAAGCCAAGTATGATTCGGCGGGCTTCGCCCGCCGAATCATACTTGGCTTTTGAAATGCCTAAGTTATTTCGTTTGCGATTCTTAAGAATTTGGCGGGACAAATCTCTGGAGGTTTGTCGGCAAGTTTTGGCGCAACCAAGTTTTAACTTGAGGGAACTGCATCGCCGCTAAGCCACTACCCAAAATTAGCGCCACTAAAATCAAAGTGATAATAAAAGCACTATTAGTTTGTTTAGTAACTGCAAGTTCAGTTTTTGCCGAATCGATGTCGCTGAGATCTGGCTCAATTTCTTCTGAAGTATCTACGCCTTGTGCTGTCAACGCCAAAGCTCCTGCGACATCTTCAGACTCATGCTGAATATCTTCAGTATCCGCGTCTTCTTCAGTAGTATGAATCGATGCATGGAGATCATTTTCACTTACTTGATCTTCATCTGCATCGGCGGGTGCAAATCGACAGCGCATCAACGCCACCGTAATATTGTCATGTCCATTTAGCTCATTGGCACGATCGATCAGATCCTGACAACTGCGATCGAGGGACTTATTTTCACTCAAAACTGGGAGCAAATAGCGATCGCAAATTTGCTCAACCCGATCAAAATCGCTCAGCCCATCAGAGCAGAGCAGCAACAGACAATCTTCATCGATAAAAAATCTTTGTACACGCGGAACTAACATATCGGAACCACGGGTTCCCAATGCTTGAATCAAGGCTCCGCCATCAATGCGTTGCGATGAATAGGCATAGAAGTTATAGCCAAGTGTAGTTTCGCGAGTTGCCACATCATCATCAAGGGTAACTTGACGCAAATTATCCTTAGTAACGCAGTAGAGTCGGCTATCTCCCACATGCACAACATAGACCTCATTGCTCATCTTGCCGTTAGGACGTGGCATTACTGCCATGACGAGGGTTGTTCCCATGCGTTGTTGGGCGTGACGCTGCTGTTGGTCATTGATCGCCACAATTTGATTGTTGACAACGCGAGTCACCATTTCTAGTTGAGCAATAAACCCTTGAGCAGAAAAATCGGGATCATTTTCAGCTTGATGCAATAAAGTCTTTAGTTGCTGCTCAAGGGTCTTGATGGCGAGAGAACTTGCCACTTCACCGCCTTCATGTCCTCCTAGACCATCACAAACGATCGCTAAGCGATCGCGCATACTATCAGCCTGCTCAGTCCGTTTTTGGCGCTTAACGTCAGGATAGCAAGCATCTTCGTTATGTTCGCGTTGCTGTCCGACATCGCTGGCACTTGCCATTCGCACTGTGAGCGGTTGATCATCCATGACCTTAAGTGACATTTGATCGAGATATGCGATCGCACTATTGATGTCATATTCGCCGCGTCCCAGACTATAGAAAAATTCTGCGATCGGCTCGGCAATCTCAGGCTTAGCTAAATCCAACCAGTTCACCCAGATATCCCCTAGTTGAGAGATATGTACGGCGGCAACATCTGCCTGTAATTCCAACAGACGCACCCACATGCCATCGACACGCACTAACTTAGGATCGATTAAAGTACGCGCCATATTCTGCTCGGCAAGGGGTTGCCAGAGGTTGAGAACCTGCCAGAGCAGATTAATTTGACGCAGCGCCGATGCTTTAGCCCATGCCTCAGCCAAAGTCGGGCAAAGATTGCCTTGGCGATCGATTGGCACATTTTCTAATAAAAATACTTCAGAAAGATTGAGTTCTTCGCCTAGCAGCAATAATCCATAAGGACGAGGCAAATGTAAGCTCAGACGCGACAACTTGAGGTAAGACACCACATAAGTCTGAAATTCAAGGGGTAACTCTGGCAGTGCAAAAGCATCCGTATCCACAACAATTTGTGAGGCGACGACACGGTAACGATCGGCGACCAGCGTGTCGGGCGGAAATGCGTCGTTATCGAGACCGACTGCCCAAAGATATTGCTGCTCAACTGCCGTAGATTGCTCTTGTTTTTCCATGAAAGTTATTAATCGCTTGCCAAGACTATGTGGTGAATATGGTGAAAAGCGCAGATGTATTAGAAATGTTTACATTATCAAATTTATGGTCAAAATAGGCAGCGCTGAGCGATATTCCAAACTCAAAAAGCTGCGGCGCAGCTTTTTGAGTTTGGGTTTTCAAAAGACATTTGGTTATTGTAGCGAAACAAAGAGACTATTTTTGTGGATTTGCAACTTACTTAGCACCTTGAAAGCCTACAAAAATTAAATGGCTGTACAAGTTGTTACCAGATTTCCTCAGAATCTGGTTATTGTATTATTTAAGCACTTGATTTATCAGAACCATTTTTTTAGAGATTAGAGATTTTTCAACATTATCGTACTTAACATAATCAATGAAACACCACCTCACCCATCGAGAACAAAAAGTTCTTTGGGCAACTATCGATCACTACATTCAAACGGCGGAACCAGTTGGCTCGAAGGTTTTGGTGTCAGAGTATGACTTTGATATTAGTCCTGCGACAATTCGCAATGTGATGAATATGCTCGATCGCAGTGGTTTGTTATTTCAACCTCACACATCGGCGGGGCGCGTCCCCTCCGACTCAGGCTATCGGGTCTATGTCGATGAATTGATCGATCCTGCTAGCGAGCTAACCTACAGCACCCACCAATTTCTCGCTAGTAAAAACGATCGCTTAGGTAAGTCCAGTCTCGATGGGGTGATGCGTGATGTTGCTCAGATTTTGGCAACTTTAAGTGGTTGCATCGCGGTGATTACTTCACCCAACATGCAAACGATGCGGATTAGGCATTTGCAATTAGTGATCGTCGATCATTGCAAAGTGATGGCGATCGCCGTGAGTGACACCTACCACACTGCATCGGTAACGATGGATTTACCCAGCGAAACTAAGCTTGAAGTTTTAGAAGGTGAATTAAATATTCTCAATAATTTCTTGAATGAACATTTGCGCGATAAAAACTGGTCAGAACTAAATAGTGCTTTGCAATGGGACGATCTCGATCGGCAGTTTCAGCAATATGCGGTGTTGTTGCAGCAGTCTTTGCAGCAACTGATGAAATTATGCGATCGCACGGCTCTAGGACAAATGTTTATTAGCGGCTTAACGGAATTATTACGTCAGCCTGAATTTTCTAATCTGCAACAGGTACAAAATATTGTGAAATTACTCGAAGCTGATCGCGCTTCGTTAATGGCTCTGATCGACAATCAGCCTAGTCCTTCTGCAAATTCTGTCAGCATTAGAATTGGTTCAGAGATTTCCATTGAGCCGATTCAAAACTGTACTTTTATTTCCAGTACTTATCTTTGTGACGATAAGCCTGTGGGAACTGTCGGTGTATTAGGCCCGACGCGATTGGGCTATACAAGGGCGATCGCCTCAGTACAAGCAGCCGCGCTACATCTTACTGAAGCAATTAGCAAGTGGTAGATCTTAAAGCGCAAATATGGTTCGGCGGGCTTTGCCCGCCGAACCATATTTGCGCTTTAGGACATTTCCAAGAAAGAAAATCCCCTGTAAAACGCACATGTCGGACTTACCCCCTTTAATTTCCCCTTGGAAAGGGGGAAGACCAGAAATCTTGTTCCCTCCCCTTTGCACTACGGTGTACACACAAGTTACCAAGAACTAAAGTTCTTGGCTCAAAGAATATCGTCAGTTGAAACTGACTGAATAAAATATTGTTTTTGAGATGTTTTTGAGATGCTTTTAACCCGTTTCAACGGGTTTTAGCTTTTAGCCCGTAATTTATTGCAGGGCATTTATGGTGATTTGGACTTGTGTGTACACGGTAGCTCCCGCAGGAGAGGGGAACAAGAGAGTATTTGCACAAATACCTTTGAATTCTCTCACGATCCAAAATTGATTCAATCTTTGTCGTGTGTGGATAATACTCTGCTCATGCAAACTGAGACTTCTATTCACCAATACCGTAAAGCGGTTGACGGCCCTTGGAAATATCGATTATTGAAATTGCCTCTATATTAATGGTCTCAAGCTTGTCATGATACAGTTTTGCACTAATCGTCGTCATACCCCGTACTTGTACATTTTTGGCGCGTTGGGCTATTTCAGCCTATCCTTAATAAAAATAATGGATGACGGTCGTTGATCGGCATTGGCTCGAGCAGAACTGTAGACTTATGAAGAACACGCGCATCAGTCCATTCCTATTGCTGTTGACGGCGGGGCTGGTAGCTCGGCTGAGCTACCAGATGGCGCGCAGCCCAGTGCTGCCACGGTTCGCACGCGAGCTCAACGCCTCACCAGAGGCGATTGGTCTGATCGTGGCGGCTTCGACTATCACTGGTATCTGCTTCAAGCTGCCCGCGGGGGCGCTCTCCGATGTGTTGGGGCGCAAGCGTCTCATGCTGCTGGCGACGCTCTTCTTCGCTGTCCCGCCATTCCTCTATATGCTGATCACCGATCCGAGTCAACTCCTGTTGCTGCGCTTCGTCCATGGCTTCGCCACGGCGGTGTTCAGCCCAGTGGCGGCCGCGGCTGTGGCTGACCTGCACAGCACGAGGCGCGGCGAGCGGCTCGGCTGGTTCCAGACCATGTCCGACCTCGGCGCGGCCATCGGTCCACTGGTGGGTGGGTTCGTGCTCTTCACGTTGGGCACGTTCTCGATCACCTACTTCCTAGCGGGACTGATTGGACTGCTGCCGATCTTCGTCGTCTTTCAAATCCCCGACAAGGCTCCGATGCCACCACAGCCGGGGGCACCTTCGCGTGTGACCAAGTTCGTCGCTGGGATGAGCCAAGTGCTCAGTCATGGCGCGCTGCTGATGACCAGCACGGCGGAATCGGCCGTGTACTTCGGCTTCGGCATCCTGTCTGGCTTCCTGCCGCTGTACCTACAGGACATAGGATACAAT
>CASBRC010000498.1 GCA_949128015.1 Synechococcales cyanobacterium PMM_0003 | reverse complement strand
AGTGGAGGCGGCGCTTTGCGCCGCCTCCACTTTTTGGTTTTTATTTCCTAACAAGACTAGCGACAGCTATATTAAAGTGCGATCGCTGATAGGATAAAAATAATAGTGTTACTGCCCCGTAAAGCATGGATTTTCAGTCGGTTATTTTGGCGTTGCAAAAGTATTGGAGCAATCATGGATGTTTGATTGCTCAACCCTACGATATTGAGAAGGGAGCTGGCACAATGAGTCCGCATACTTTCTTGAGAGCGATTGGACCAGAGCCTTGGAGCGTCGCCTATGTCGAGCCATGTCGTCGCCCCACTGATGGACGCTATGGACAAAATCCAAACCGCTTACAGCATTATTACCAATTTCAGGTGCTTCTTAAGCCATCACCTGACGACGTGCTAGATCTATATTTGGATAGTCTCAAACATTTAGGCATTGATCCCGCCGATCATGATGTGCGGTTTGTCGAGGATGATTGGGAATCACCGACCCTCGGCGCGTGGGGTGTTGGTTGGGAAGTTTGGCTGGATGGAATGGAAGTTACTCAATTTACCTATTTTCAGCAGGTTGGCGGCTTGGACTGTCGCCCTGTTTCTGCGGAAATTACTTACGGGTTAGAGCGTCTAGTCATGTATTTGCAAGGGGTGGACTCGGTTTATGACATTGTGTGGCGATCACATCCAACTTTAGGCGATATCAAATATGGTCAAGTGCATCATCAAGGTGAAGTCGAGCATAGCGGCTACAATTTTGGCAACTTTGGCGGTAAGCCACAGGATTCTGATTTATTGTTCCAATTATTCTTGCAATATGAAAAAGAAGCAGCCCATTTATTAGAATCCGAATTAGTATTGCCAGCCTTTGATTACGTTTTGAAATGTTCGCATTCTTTTAACTTACTAGATGCGCGGGGTGTAATTTCGGTAACTGAACGGGTACGTTATATCGGACGGATTCGCAATTTAGCCCGTCAAGTTGCCAAGCTTTATTACGCCCAAAGGGAAGCGCTAGGGTTTCCTTTAGATGCTGAGATGGCAGTACCAATCTAAATTATGCCTACCTGCTCCCTTCTCACTGAAAGATTAGACGTTGCGGCGCTCCGCGCCGCAACGCTAAATTCTTGAGTTTTAACGTCTATTTTTATATTGGGAAGGGAGTACCTACATAGGAAGCAGCAATAAATTAGTGTTAGGACTTCGTGAAAATGCCTGAAAACCTTGATTTATCGTAGGGGCAATTCATGAATTGCCCCTACATTGCGTAGAGATTTAATTAGCCTGCTTAGAGGGTAAATAAGTTTAGGTATATCCGACCTTGATTGCCATGTGATGATTTGGGCGTTTAAGGCAAAACTGGCTCTGCACAACACTTTGTGGATATCGATATTCATTACAAAACTCATTTCTGAAACAACCCGTTATAAATTGTGACAATCCGTAATGAAAAACGATCCAACGACATAGTATAAACAAATAGGTTGGAAATTGAGCTGACGAAATAAATGAAAATCAAACTTTTGGTTGTGTATTTATCTAGTTAAGTTGAATAAGCCAATTATTTAAAAATAAAATTTTTCTATATTTCTCCAAAGAGAAAATCAGAAACAATTAAATATGGTTGTTAACAATACCAAATCCCTATGGAATATATATTTTTCATAGCGAACCAAGTAAAGTTGAAAACCAAAAACAAAGAATAATCACTCAATAAACTGGAGATAACAGTATTATGTTAGACGCATTTGCAAAGGTAGTATCCCAAGCTGATTCCAGAGGCGCTTATATCAGTGCTTCCCAAATTGATGCTCTTAGTGCAATGGTTGCCGATGGCAACAAGCGCTTGGACTCTGTAAACCGCATCACCAGCAACTCTTCTGCAATCGTAGCTAATGCAGCCCGTGCATTGTTCGCTGAACAACCTGCTTTGATTGCTCCTGGTGGCAACGCATATACCAGCCGTCGTATGGCAGCTTGCTTACGCGACATGGAAATTGTCTTGCGTTATGTTACCTACGCTATCTACTCTGGCGATGCCAGCATTTTGGAAGATCGTTGCCTCAATGGTCTGCGTGAAACCTACTTGGCTCTTGGTACTCCTGGCGCTTCTGTTGCTGTTGGTATCAGCAAAATGAAGGATGCTGCGATCGCAATTGCAAACGATACCAACGGCGTAACCCGTGGCGATTGTTCTGCTCTCATGAGTGAAATCGGTAGCTACTTCGACAAGGCTGCTGCTGCTGTTGCTTAGTCTTTAACTGATTAGCATTAAATTTTTTTCGATTGCATTTCCCTTAACAAGATTATTTTTGGAGAATATCTCATTATGAAAACCCCTCTAACCGAAGCAGTATCCGCCGCCGATTCTCAAGGTCGTTTCCTCAGCTCTACCGAAACCCAAGTTGCTTTTGGTCGTTTCCGTCAAGCAACTGCTGGTCTAGCTGCTGCTAAGGCTTTGAGCGAAAAGGCTTCTTCTTTGGCTTCTGGCGCTGCTGATGCTGTATACAGCAAGTTCCCTTACACCACCTCGATGAATGGTCCTAACTACGCTTCTAGCCAAACTGGCAAAGACAAGTGTGTTCGTGACATCGGCTACTACGTCCGTATGGTTACATACTGCTGCGTAGTTGGTGGTACAGGTCCTATGGATGATTACTTGGTTGCTGGTATTGCTGAAATCAACCGCACCTTTGATCTTTCTCCTAGCTGGTATGTTGAAGCTCTTAAGCATATTAAGTCTAATCATGGTTTGTCTGGAGATTCTGCTGTTGAAGCAAACTCCTACATTGACTATGCAATCAATGCACTTAGCTAATTCTCGCTAAAAAACAAAAAGCACCCCCCATGGGGTGCTTTTTGTTTTTTAGCCAAATTTTTACCTCAACTTGCGATAAGGTTTGTAACTATGAATGAAGAAACTGGTATTCCCGACGATAACTTACTAACTATTGAACAGGCGATCGCAAATCTCCAAAGTGAAGATTTGGGATTGCGGGTTTATGCTGCATGGTGGTTAGGACGTTTTCGGGTAAATGTGCCAGAAGCAATCACTCTGTTAATTGCAGCTTTAGAAGATGAAGCTGATCGCACTGAGGCGGGGGGCTATCCATTACGACGCAATGCCGCGAGAGCATTAGGCAAGTTAGGCGATCGCAGGGCAGTACCAGCATTAATTAAGTCTCTACAATGCGATGACTTTTATGTGCGTGAAGCTGCTGCTCAATCGTTAGAAATGTTGGGCGATAATTCCTGCATACCAAGTCTTCTGGAGTTAATCAAAAATCCTAACTCACAAGCCAACGCCGATTCAGAACCTGAACATCCTTATGATGCATTTCTTGAGGCATTGGGAACATTGCATGCCGTGGAAGCAATGCCTCATATTTTGCCATTTCTAGAGCATCCTATCCCCAAAGTCCAATATGCCGCAGCGCGAGCGATGTATCAACTGTCAGAATCAAAGCTTGCCAATCAATATGGCGATCGGCTGATTGCAGCTCTTGCAAATAATGATTTGCAATTACGGCGTACAGTTCTTTCTGATTTGGGGGCGATCGGTTATTTGTCGGCAGCCGATGCGATCGCAAATACGATGGCAGAAAACAGCCTGAAGCTAATTTCTCTTAGAGGACTATTAGAAAAACAAATAGTTCTGGCAACTCCGCCCGATCTAACTGATGGCGCGATTAGAGTTATGGCGCTGATGGATGAATTGTTATAAATTAAAGGGTCGCTGCGCGACCCTTTAATTTATAACAATTCGAGTCACGATCCTGATGGATGATTCGTTGTAAAGTAGAGGAGTGCAAAGCGCTCCTCTACTTTACCGACCTATGACCGACCGTCTTTCCCAACTTATTCAAGCTGTAGAAGAAGCAGATTCTTCTAAGTTACTGCTCGAAGCAGTCCAAAATTTAGCGGATGCGCGTTTAGAAGGCGCTATTCCGATCTTGATTGAGGCTCTTAGTTATAACAATCCAGGGGCGGCAGTTGCATCTGTTGATGGATTAATTTCGCTGGGAAGTGTGGCTGTACCGTCTTTGCTAAATCTTCTCGATATGCATAATTACACAGCGCGGGCTTGGGCAATTCGCGCTCTTGCTGGAATCGGTGATCCTCGTGGATTAGTAACTTTGCTGGGAGTGGCGACTGCGGACTTTGCGATGAGTGTTCGCCGCGCTGCTGTTAAAGGTCTCGGCTCGATGAAGTGGCATTGGTTTCCTGACGAATTGCGAGAGGTGGCTCAAGAAGAAGCTTTAGATGCGTTGCTATTTGTGGCGCAGCAGGATGAAGAATGGGTGGTGCGCTATGCGGCTGTGGTGGGATTGCAGTCTTTAGCGATCGCAATTTGTCATACTCATCCTGATTGGCGATCAGAAATCCAGACCCAATTTAATCTGATGTCTTGCAATGACGAGGTTTTAGCAATTCGTGGTCGGGTTTGGCTGGCGCAGCAGAAGCTAGAGCAAAGAATTAAACAACTTGATTCTCATAATTTCAAGCAATCCATAGAAGCATCTGCGATCGCAGAAAATGAATCGCCGCTATCTTCTAGTGATTGGCAAGATATTCTCAGTAAGCTCTATGAGATTAAGCGTCAAGAAAGGATTGACTCAACTAGTGAAGGCGATCCACGCCGTTTTCAAGAGTTAGCAGCAACAATCACGACGACGCAAGCTGCCACGTAATCCAAAAAGATGTGACGCACGCGCAGCGTGCGTCACATCTTTTTGGGTTACGTGGCAGCTTGCGTCGTCGTGATTGTTGCTGCTAACTCTTGAAAACGGCGTGGATCGCCTTCACT
>CASBRC010000497.1 GCA_949128015.1 Synechococcales cyanobacterium PMM_0003 | reverse complement strand
CACTTGCAGCATTGGCATTAAACTGACGCAAGCTAATATAGCCAACCTTGCCGATATTGGTATCGCGTAATTCTGCCTTGACTGGATGGATCTCGATCTTGGCACGCTCTAGCTCAATATCAAATTGCTTATCACCACGCTTGATCCCCAGTTTAACTTTTGTGCCAGCCGGCCCACGAATTAGGGCGACTGCTTGGTTAATGTCCATACCATCAGTCGATTTATTTGCGATCGAGGTAATGATGTCTTTAGTCAGAACGCCAGCACGCGATGCAGGTGAATCCTCGATTGGCGCAACAACGGTCAATTTTTTAGTAGCATCATCCATCCCAAGCTGAATACCAACTCCTGTGAGTTCCCCCGAAGTATCAATTTGCATACTCTTAAACTGCTCAGGGTCCATAAAACGAGTGTATGGATCGTCTAGAAGTTTGAGCATTTCTCGAACTGATCGATAGGCTTCAGCCTTGGATGAATAATCGCGATTTTCGACATATTGCTTTCTGACTTGCCGCCAGTCAACTTTATTGAAAGCCCCATCGACATATTCCCGATTAATAAGCTGCCAAGCTTCATCTACGATTTCTTTGGGGCTATCCCGAAATGCGGCGATGCTAGGGTTTGCTAGCTGAAAACCAACAACTGCCACAGCCGCAGCCAATGCTGCTGTTGTACCAAGTACAAATCCGCCTTTTGCCATGTCAACTTCCTGAAAAGAGATGTGTGTGAGGAATGCAATTTTTTTTAGTGATTTAACTCTAGCACAGTAGTTTTTAAGCTTGTAGTTAAATTGCCTAAGCACGAGCGAAGTAACCTTTCGGGTTAGGTATTTAAGCTTATAGTCTATGATTTCTGAATCCAACTGTTCATAGAGAGGTAGGCTATCTCAGCCAAAATTCTTGCGAAAGTTAAATTTCTTTTTGAAAGGATCGCAAACTCAATAATTGGGTAGTACTTTGCCACTACTGCCTAATTTAATTTTCATCAAATGTATCAATCTTATACATTACGTATAGATTTATACAAAAGCCATACCCCTTGATCTGATGTTATGGAGCTTAATATTCTTTACACTTGCTTGGCCAAGTTAACTGATTGAGGAGAATTTAAGGTGTTGGTTTATAAGTCAAATCAAAAGAGGAAACTCAAGAGTTCGGTAAACTGGACTGCTTGCCTTCCCCTAGCTGCCATTATCGGTGTTTTTTGGGTGTATGCAGCCACAGCTCAAACTGCTACGCCCGCTCCTGAGCCTCTAACTCCAGAAAAAGTTCAGGAAAATGTTGCTGCGCTCAAAGTCGGTTTGGATACCCTTTGGGTTGTGATTGCAGCTTTTCTTGTGTTTTTCATGAATGCTGGCTTCGCTTTGGTCGAGTCTGGCTTTTGTCGCCGTAAAAATGCGGTTAACATTCTGACCAAGAACTTAATCGTATTTGCGGTCGCGACAATTGCTTATTGGGTAGTTGGCTTTGCCTTTATGTATGGCGATAACGGTGGCAATGCATTTATTGGCTTGAAAGGATTTTTCCTGAATGGCGCAGACAATAGCCCTGCAACTCTTACTGACTATAAAGGTGACTTTCCTGGACTTAGTTGGACAGGTGTACCTCTAGAAGCTAAGTTTTTATTCCAGTTAGTATTTGCGGCAACTGCCGCAACGATCGTTTCAGGTGCAGTTGCTGAGCGCATCAAATTTGGTTCTTTCTTGATCTTTAGCTTTTTCCTAGTTGCTATTTCCTATCCGATTACTGGACATTGGATTTGGGGTGGTGGCTGGCTATCAGCGCTGGGTTTCTATGACTTTGCTGGCTCCACTGTGGTGCACTCAGTCGGTGGATGGGGAGCGCTAATTGGTGCGGCAATAGTTGGCGCACGTTCTGGCCGATATGGCGAAGATGGCAAAAACCGCGCAATTCCCGGACACAATATGGGACTTGCGACTTTAGGATGCTTGATCCTTTGGTTAGGTTGGTTTGGCTTTAATCCAGGTTCGACCATGGCGGCTGACGGTCGTTTGATCGCTCACATCGCCTTGACAACTAACATGGGTGCATCCGCAGGTGGTATCGCGGCAACCATCGTGGCTTGGTTGTATCTTGGTAAGCCCGACTTATCAATGATCGTCAACGGTATCTTGGCAGGATTGGTCTCTGTTACTGCTCCCTGTGCGTGGATTACCTTGCCTAGTGCCTTAATCATTGGTGCAATTGGCGGCACAATTGTGGTGTTTGCAGTTGGTTTCTTTGACAAGCTCAAAATCGATGACCCTGTTGGTGCAACCTCAGTCCACCTTGTTTGTGGTATTTGGGGTACTTTGGCTGTGGGCTTGTTTGCCGTTGGACAGCAAACCGACATCGGTGGTGGTTATATCTTGCAAGCAGGTGCTGGTCCTAAGGCTGGTTTATTCTTCGGCGGCGGCTTTGAACAACTTTTACCTCAATTAATTGGTGTTGCATCCGTTGGCGGATTTACTGTCGCTTTTAGCTTTATTGCTTGGTATGCAATTTCCCTAGTTACAGGTGGAATTCGTGTTGAGCCAGAAGATGAGTTTAAGGGACTTGATATCTCTGAACATGGTATGGAAGCCTATTCTGGTTTCAGCAAGGAAAGCGAATAACTTTTTCTGAAATTAAAATAAAGGCGACCAAAGGGTCGCCTTTATTTTTTTGTTTGGTTTTCTTTTTGTAAAGTTCATCTTAATGCCGATGAGTTTAGCGGGGTATAATGGTGGGGCAGAAGAATTAAAAATATATTGAGTTTCGATAGTTGAATCATGACAAATACGTTGACAAGTCCTGTAAAAGTATCAAAGGTTGAAGTCCTTAAGCAGAAAAGTGACTTTTTGCGCGGTCCAATCAATACTGAACTAAATGATGGCAACCCATTTTTCAGTCAGGATGGGATTCAGATCCTTAAGTTTCATGGTTCCTATCAACAAAAAGAACGCGATTTTGAGAAAAACAAGGTTAAGGGTGAAGAATCGCAATACAGCATGATGTTGCGGACTCGTAGTCCAGGTGGGATAGTTCCTTGGCAATTGTATTTAGCGCTCGATCAACTCTGCGATAAGTATGGCAATCACACTTTGCGAGCAACTACGCGTCAAGGTTTTCAGATTCATGCCATTCTCAAAGAGAATTTGAAGACAGTGATTGCGGATATCACCAGAAACATGGGTTCAACTGTGGGTGCTTGTGGTGACATCAATCGTAATGTGATGGCTCCTTCGGCTCCTTTTAAAAATAAGCCTGAGTATATTTATGCCCGTGAATATGCTTTCAAAATTGCGGATTTGCTAGCACCACAGGCTGGTGCTTATTATGATATTTGGCTTGATGGTGAAGTTGCCGTCAGTTCTTCGGAAGCACCAGAAGTGACTGAGGCGCGTAACCATCAAGGTTTGGGTTCGGCTAAAACTAATATCAGCGATATCGAGCCGATCTATGGTGTGCAGTATCTGCCTCGCAAATTCAAAATTGCGATCGCAGTTGCTGGTGATAATTCCGTTGATCTCTATACAAATGACTTAGCGTTGGTGGTAATTACCAATGCTCAAAACGAACTTGAAGGCTTTAATGTCTATGTCGGCGGCGGTCTGGGACGCGCTCACAATAACGATGCCACGATCGTGAGAATGGCGGACAGTATTGGCTTTGTACCTGTTGCTAAAATTTATGATTTGATTAAGGCGATTGTTTCAGTCCAACGTGACTATGGCGATCGTCACAATCGTCGTCATTCGCGATTCAAGCATATTTTGCATGAATGGGGCGTGGACAAGTTCAAGCAGATTTTGCGCGAATATTATCCGACTGAGTTAGATGCTGCTAGAGAATTGCCTGATTTTAAATATCAAGATTATCTTGGCTGGCATGAACAGGGCGACGGTAAATATTTTGTCGGTGTCTCGATTGAAAATGGTCGAGTTAGCGATCGCGAAGATCTGAAACTAAAAACTGCTTTGCGTGAAATCAGCGAAAAATTTCATCACGATTTTGTATTGACTCCTAATCACAATTTGTTGATTACCGAAATCGCTGCCGATGAAAAAGAGGAAATTCAAAAAATTCTCGATCGCTGCCTTGTGCTTGCCCCTGACAAAATTGATACGCTAGTGCGTTACTCGATGGCTTGCCCTGCTTTCCCAACTTGTGGACTTGCGATCGCAGAGTCAGAGCGTGTATTGCCTAGCGTATTAGCGAGGATTCGTAAATTGTTAGTGCGTTTAGGTTTAGAGCATGAAACCTTTGTCACGCGGATGACAGGTTGCCCAAATGGTTGCGCTCGTCCATATATGGCAGAACTTGCATTTGTTGGTAGTGCGGTGGATGAATATCAAATCTGGCTCGGTGGTAGTTTTGACTCGACTCGTTTGGCTCAGCCCTATGTGCAGCGTTTGCATATCAATAAGCTGGAAGAAGGTTTAGAACCTTTGTTTGTTTATTTTAGAAATGAACGTGTTGATAATGAGACTTTTGGTGATTTTTGCGATCGCAAGGGCAATAATGATCTACGTGAGTTTGCAGGATCCTATATTCCTGAGGTTGATCAGAATGAATTACAAGGCAAACGCAAAGATATTCGTCATCGGGTCACTCTTTCTGCAAAATCCTATGACTTATTAAAGAATGCTGTTAATGAACGTACTGTTTCGATGAAGGATATTGTCGAAGCTGCTCTAGAGAAGTATTTGGAGTAGCTTTTTAGCCACTTCTCTCTTCAGAGTATAGGGGTTTTCATTTTGCCTATGGCAAAATGAAAACCCCTATACTTTTGTTAAGCAATATTTGAACTGATGTTACGTGGAAGTAAAGATGAGTTAGAGTAAAAGAAGAAAGTAAAAAAGGCTGCAAAGTCATAGACAGAGAGTTTCTAGACCTTTATTCAGACTACCTGATTAGTGCATTTGGGAAGGTGACAGCCCTATGGCTGTCAGAGCTAATTGACGGGGAATTAAGCCACGACCAAATAACGAGTCGCCTGAGAAAAAATACAGGTAGGGTCGAAAGAATTATGGCTGCTGGAAAAAGCCATAATTCGTAAGCAGGAGAGCGAGGATGGGGTATTAATATTCGATGACACGCTCGAACACAAAAACTCTCCGTTCCTTCCACGTAACATCAGTTCTTATTGTTTTTTAGTCTTGAATCATTGTAAAGTCTGACTCGTCGTCAAAATCTTTGAAATTGGAGACAGAATAGCTGGGTATTACAACCGTATTCTTGACGTTAAGCAGAATTTCTTGTGCTTCAGGTGAATTTACTTGTGCTAAGGCTCTCAAAATAGCACTGCGGACTGAGCGATCGCGATCTTTTAGGGATTGCGAAAGATAAAACACAGCATCATATGTACCAATTTCTCCCAAGGCTATAGCTGCGTCACAACGTACATAGGCATACTCATCGTCTCTAAGGACTTGAGCTAGCATTGGCACGACTTCCTCCATTCCAATCTGCCCTAACGTGCGGGCAGCTACACTGCGTGTATGGCTGGAAGGGTTAGTGAGCATTTTGGCGACAGGCGTAATTGCGGGAACACCAATATTTTTTAGTGCTTGTATGGCTTGAGACTGGACACTAATATCGTTGTCAGTGAGTAATCTCGCTAGGGAATTAGCCGATAACGGAGATTTAATTTGTCCAAGCGCCCAAGCTGCTTCAAAACGTACTGATTTACTGCCATGCTCCAGTGCATTGATTAAAGTGGTGACGGCTAGAGGTGAACTAATTTGACCAAGGGAGTGAGCTGCATGGACTTTAACCATGTCATCACTGTGTTTTAGCGCTTCAACTAAAGGTGATACCGCAGGTAAACTTGCTCGACCAAGAGCTTTGGCGCTAGCGGCTTGGACTTGAATAGATGGATGACGTAGTAACTGAACCAAGGATCTGATCGCCTCAGCACTACCAATCCAACTCAGGGCTGCTGCTGCTTGCCAGTGAATTTGACGGTAAGGATTTTTGGCAGCAGCAATCAAGGCGGAGATCGCTACAGGCGATCGCAAATAACCTAAGGCGATCGCTGCTTTTTTGGACGTGGCAACTTCATCACTTTCGAGGCGCTCTAGTAATGCAGGTAGAACATTGTCACGACAACGTATGATTTTTTGTAATGCTAAGGAAAATTGGTCAGAACGCGCCGCCGCATCAAACTCAGCCAGAATCGCTGACTCACCACCCAATTCAGGTGCGGACATCGCATAGCGATCTTGGGACAACGCATATCCAGGAGATACTGGAATCCGATAATCTTCTAGCTTGGGCGGGGTGATCTTAGAGACATTAGGGATTCTGGGAATTACGGGTAGTTGCGGTTCTTGTGGGTTCATAGCGGCTGTCCTATTAAGCATTGGTAAATGGTTTAATCCCGTTACCCACTACAGCGAATTTTAATTTTGCTGCTTTAACATTACCTTTAGCATTATATTTTACGAGAAGAGTCCCAAAAAATTTTAAAACGTTAAGTAGGTGGGCATAATTAGATACAAAACCTAAAAAGCTGTAGCACACGCGCCGCTTGAGCTTACAGCTTTTTGGGCTTGAGTTATTTATTCTGTCTACCGACTTAACTCTATAATTGGTAGGCTAAAAATTATTAATGTAAAGCCATCATCTTAAAGCCTAGTGATAAACAGGTGCTTTTTATATAACCTCTAGGACTTTTAAATAGCGCAATTATGAACCAACTTCTCAGCGCCTTTACTCTATTTTTAAGCCTCCTTGTCGAGGCGATTCCATTTTTGTTGATGGGGGTTTTACTATCTGGAGCCTTATTAATCTTTGTAGATGAGCGAAAACTGATCGCGATTTTACCCAAAAATCCATTTCTAGGCGCATTAGCAGGTAGCTTACTAGGATTTATGTTTCCTGTGTGCGAATGTGGCAATGTGCCTGTGGCTCGGCGGCTAATCTCGCAAGGTGCGCCAATCTCGGTGGCGATAAGCTTTTTAATGGCAGCGCCAACGATTAATCCTATAGTGATTTGGGCAACTTGGACAGCCTTTCGCGATCAGCCAGAAATTGCAGTTTTACGAGTTGTGCTGTCATTTATGGTTGCAAACATTGTGGCGGTAGTGTTTAGCTCTCAAAAAGATTTACGCGCCATTTTGCAGCCCAATATTGCGATCGCATTACCAGCGCCCAAAGTCAAAGTAGGAGCAGTGCCTGTGGGGACATTCTTTTTAGGCGAAGATCGCAGCCAGCCTTTAGATTTTGCGAGCTATCTATCCTCAAACAATCAACAAATTATCACAAAGTCTTTACCCGATCGCTTAAATCTATTGTTAGATAATACTCTCGCGGAAATGCGTGAACTAGGGGCAATCTTGGTGATCGGCAGTGCGATTGCCGCCATTATTCAAGTCTGGGTTCCTCGCGATATTATTCTGAGTTTAGGGCAGGGACCAGTTAGTTCGATCATAGCGATGATGATTTTGGCAGCGATCGTTTCGATCTGCTCGACGGTGGATGCATTTTTTGCCCTGTCATTTGCCTCAACCTTTACGGGCGGCTCATTACTTGCATTTCTCGTTTTTGGTCCGATTATCGATCTCAAGGCGATCGGCTTGATTTTAACTATTTTCAAAAAACGGGCGGTGATTTATCTGTTTTTACTTACCGCCCAACTGACGTTTTTAAGTTGCTTATTTATTAATTTTCAGATTGATTAAGTAGGCAAGCATAAGTAAACCCAAAAAGCTGTAGCGCACGCACAGCGTGCGCTACAGCTTTTTGGGTTTTGGGGTTACATTTTTTTGATGATAAATTCTGAAATTTTAGACAGTCCATCTTGCGTTTTAAGATTACTAAATACAAAAAGTTTGTCTCCACGCATTTTTCGGGCATCGCGTTCCATTACGCCTAGATCTGCACCAACATAGGGCGCTAGATCAATTTTATTGATTATTAATAAGTCGGATTTAGTAATTCCAGGTCCACCTTTACGGGGGATTTTGTCACCTGCGGCAACATCGATTACATAAAGCGTCAGATCGACAAGTTCAGGGCTAAAGGTTGAAGCGAGATTATCGCCGCCACTTTCTACGAAGATTAAATCTAAATCGGTAAAGCGAAGTTCCAATTGCTCAATCGCAGCTAGATTCATCGAGGCATCTTCGCGAATGGCCGTATGAGGACATCCACCTGTCTCTACACCCACAATGCGATCGCGAGTTAGAGCTTCACTGCGGACTAGAAACTGAGCATCTTCTTGGGTGTAGATGTCATTAGTAACGACCGCAATTTGGAAATGCGATCGCATAGCTTTGCAGAGAGAATCAACAAGCGCAGTTTTTCCAGACCCAACTGGGCCAGCAACTCCGACACGAAATGGTGACATTTGGGTTTATCCTGCCTGTGTATAAGGTAAAGTAGAGACGACGCTTTGCGTCGTCTCTACTTTACTGTAATTTTAGTTAATGCACTTAGTTAATGCACTTAGTTAATGAACATCGTTACACAACGTTTATCGATAGAAGCAAAGAAATTGGTCGATCGAGACTCTCTTTTAACACTTGCGCTCATTGCTGAAGATAGAACCCGTAGCCGTCATCGATTTATGACGGTCGAGGGAGAAGAGATTAATCTGCAACTCCAGAGAGGGACAGTGTTGAGAGAAGGTGATATTCTCGCTGACGCGCATAATCTTGCGATCGCAAAAGTCATCGCTAAGCCTGAACCAGTAATCACCGTCACTGCCAAACATCCACTTGAATTTTTAAGAGCAGCCTATCATTTAGGTAATCGTCATATTGCTTTAGAAGTTACCGAAACCTATCTGCGATTAACGCCTGATTCTGTTTTAGAAAACATGGTTTTGCAAATGGGATTGACTGTAGTTCACGAAACTCAACCTTTTCAACCTGAATCTGGCGCTTACCATCATCACCATGATCATTAATTCCGATTCTTGGCAATTATTGCGACTACTGCAACTCACCAGTCCTGCCTTGCCAGTCGGTGCTTATAGCTATTCAGAAGGAATCGAATATCTTTGTAGTACTGGCAGCATTCAAACTGAAGCAAACCTCTGTGATTGGTTAAGAAGAGAGATGAGCTTTGGATTTATTACTAACGAAGCTGCGATCGCAATTCGCGCTCATCAAGCAACAATGTCTGACGATATGGCGACGTTGAACTACTGGAATAACTGGCTGTCGGCAACTAGAGAAACCGAAGAAGTGCGTCTGGCAAGTTGGCAAATGGGACAGTCTTTAATGAAGTTGTGGTGGCAACTGTCAGAGCATCAAGATGATCGATCATTTATTAACAAATCCATCAACAAATCCATCAGCGAACTTTTACCTACAGCTAAAGACAATGCTCAAGGGAAAGGTTGTAACTATGCGATCGCCTTTGGACTTGCTGCCGCAAGTTTGGGGATTGATCCTAGCAATACAGCAGTTGGCTATATTTATAGTTGGTTATCCAATTTAGTTAGTGCGGCGGTTCGGGCGGTTCCATTTGGTCAGACGACTGGGCAGCAAGTTATTTTTAGGCTTAGTACTGATATTCTAAATAGTTCTCAATTAGCATTAAACCGTTTAGATAAAGAATTAGAATGGTGTGGTTGGGGAATGAGTTTAGCTTGCGCTAACCATGAGACTCAATATTCACGATTATTTCGCAGCTAAAGAAAAAATTAATTTTTTATAAAAACAAATATATAGCTGCTGCCACTTGTATTAGGACAAAGCAAAACCCAAAAGAGAGGCGGCGCTCCGCGCCGCCTCTCTTTTGGGTTCAAGACTGGCGACAGCTATAAAAGAACTTGGAAACAGATATAAATTGCTATAAGTTTGGTAATTTCTTAAAGCTGTTCTAAAATTGCTAGAGCCAATAGATTAGATTAGATTAAAGTATGGAAACTGAAAACCCCCAACTAGTTAATACCGAACAACTTCTCTTGGCTACGGTGCAGCAATCAGAGCAAGAAATAAAGTTTTTGCGATCGCAAAATATTAGCCTAACAGAGCAGTTAGACGCAAAAATAACGCAGGGCGAACAACTGGCGCAAGCTAATCATCGTCTGCAAACTGAAATCATCGATCGCCAACAGACAGAAACAGCTCTAAGATTGCTTTTAGAACGACTTTTAAGTGAGAAAAGCGATCTAGAGATCATTCTTGACACCACCACATCCCATAGCGATACGATCGAAGCTTTGCTGTATGACAAGGCGCTATCACTTGCTCGTGAAGTCACTATCGATGGACTAACTCAGATTTCTAATCGTCGAGCTTTTGACCAAAGACTAGAAATAGAATGGCAACGTGCAGCTAGAGAAAACTCATCACTTTCTCTGCTGCTATGTGATGTGGACTTTTTTAAGCGCTATAACGATCGCTATGGACATCCCACGGGAGATGATTGTTTACGATCGATCGCAAAGGCGATCGAGTCATGTATTCGTCGCCCTGCTGATCTGGCGGCTCGTTATGGTGGTGAAGAATTTGCAGTAATTTTGCCTAATACGCTGAAAGAAGGGGCTACTCTTATTGCTGAAAAAATCTGCCTTGCGATCGCTAATCTCAATATTCCTCATGAATCTTCTTTTGTCCGAGATCGAGTTTCTGTCAGTATTGGCATATCCACAACTTTGCCAGAACGGGGAGTTCATCCAAGAAGTCTAATTGAATCTGCGGATAAGGGATTATATTTAGCCAAAAATCAAGGACGCGATCGCGCTGTTTATAGCAGCTAATAGCTAGTAAGAGTTATTATTTTGTCGCGATCGCATTTTCGATCTTTACCTCGTTTACACAATTTCCACCTTGTTCAAATTCCGTAATATTGGCAAGGGTTGTTTCCGCGATATTGGCTAGAGCATGGCTAGTAAAGAACGCCTGATGTCCAGTTACAATCACATTTGGGAAAGTTAATAAACGCTGAAATGTATCATCTTGGATCACTTCATTAGATAAGTCTTCAAAAAATAAGTCTGCTTCTTGCTCATACACATCAATACCGAGATAGCCAATCGCGCCAGATTTCAATCCATTAATTGCCGCTTGAGTGTCAATCAAACCACCACGGCTAGTATTGATCAGCATTGCGCCAGTTTTTATTTTTGCGATCGCTTCGGCGTTAATCAAATAATGCGAATCGGGAGTAAGTGGACAATGGAGAGAAATAATATCTGACATGGCAAAGAGTTCAGATATTTGCATATATTCCATTCCCATTGCTAAGCAAGTAGGATTTTGATAAATATCATAGCCGATTAACTTGCAACCAAAGCCATGCATAATCTGGGCAAAAATCGCCCCAATTCGACCAGTGCCAATCACGCCAACTGTTGCCCCATGAAGATCAAAGCCAAGTAGTCCTTCAATAGAAAAGTTTCCTTCTCTCACTCGGTTATAGGCGCGATGGATTTTACGATTAAGCGATAAAACTAAGGCGATCGCATGTTCGGCAACTGCATAGGGAGAATAGGCTGGCACGCGAACGATCGCCATGTCGAATTTAGCCGCCGCAACTAAGTCCACATGATTGAAACCTGCCGATCGCAAAGCAATTAATTTTGTGCCTCCCTTAGCCAGAGTTTCTAGCATTTCAGCATTAAGATAATCGTTAATAAAAATGCAAATTGCGGCAAATCCTGCGGCGAGGGAAACTGTCTCATAGCTGAGATGTGATTCAAAGAAAATTATTTCATGTTGATGATGTTCATTTGCGGCTTTAAAAGAATTGCGATCGTATGTCTTGGCATTGAAAAAGGCGATTTTCATAAATAAAAACGCGATAAAAACGCGATAAAAATTTTGCTGCAAATAATAAAGGCTCGCTAAGCGAGCCTTTATTATTTACGATTTAGTGGTTAACCGTTGACATTAAGAGTGGCATTTGCAGGATCGTAGGGTTCCAAAATCACCTTAACGGGTTTCACATCCCAGATCTCATCACAGTATTCTTTGATCGTGCGATCAGAAGAGAATTTACCTGAACGCGCCACATTGAGAATACTCATGGTTGTCCAATGTTCGACATTTTTGTAAGCTTCAGCAACTTCATCTTGACAATCTGAGTAAGCTTGATAATCAGCCAACAGCATATAGTCATCATGGTTCAATAGTGAGTCAATCAAAGGCTTAAACAAGTCCTTCTCACCGGGTGAGAAATATCCCATTGCAAGGCGATCGAGGACATTGCGAAGTTCTTCATTGCTGTTGTAGTAGTCGCGAGGATCATAACCATTGGACTTGACTTGCTCGACTTCCGCCGCAGTTAGACCAAAGAGGAAGAAATTATCATCGCCGACTTCTTCCCGAATTTCGATATTCGCTCCATCCAAAGTACCGATCGTCAACGCACCATTCATGGTGAACTTCATGTTGCCAGTACCAGAAGCTTCTTTACCTGCGGTAGAGATTTGCTCCGATAAGTCAGCCGCAGGATAAATCAACTGTCCAAGCGAAGCACTGAAGTTTGCCAAGAAGACGACCTTAATTCGTCCATGCACATCAGGATCGCGATTAACCACATCAGCTACTGCATTAATCGCTTTGATGATCAACTTCGCCATGAAATATCCAGGAGCCGCTTTGCCACCAAAGATAAAAGTACGCGGAGTAATTTCCATATTAGGATTTTGCTTGATGCGTAGGTAAAGTCCGATGATGTGCAGTAGGTCAAGGTGTTGACGCTTGTACTCATGGATACGCTTTACTTGAATATCAAAAATAGAATTTACATCAACTTCTACACCGTTGTGAGTGCGGATGTAATCGGCAAGATTTTGCTTATTGTTTTGTTTGATCTGCTGCCAGCGATCGCGAAAATCTTGGTCATCCACAAATGCTTCTAGCTTACGCAGTTCATCAAGATGCTTCAGCCATGTATCACCGATTTTTTCAGTGATCAATCCCGACAACGCAGGATTGGCTAGCAATACCCAACGGCGCGGAGTCACGCCATTTGTCTTGTTGTTAAATTTCTCTGGCCAAAGCTTATAGAAATCGCGCAGTACATCTTGTTTCAGCAGTTCAGTATGCAATGCTGCTACACCATTGACGGCATGACTACCCACAGTAGCGAGGTTTGCCATGCGTACTTTTTTGCCGCCACCTTCTTCGATAATTGATAGGCGGGACAACAGCTCCTCATCACCAGGAAACCAAGTTTGTACATCTTGCATGAAGCGACGATTGATTTCGTAAATGATTTCTAGATGACGGGGAAGCAAACTTTCAAATAGAGGAACGCCCCATTTTTCTAGCGCTTCAGGCATGAGGGTGTGATTTGTGTAAGCAAAAGTGCTTTGAGTGATCTGCCATGCTTCATCCCAGAACAGTCCATGCTCATCAACTAGCAAGCGCATCATTTCCGCAATACTGATCGCTGGGTGGGTGTCGTTAAGCTGAACGGCTGCATGTTCAGGAAGATTATCCAGACGACCATATTTTTTGAGATGGCGACGAATAATGTCTTGCAGTGAACAGGACACGAAGAAAAATTGCTGTTCTAAACGTAACTGACGACCTTGTGGGGTATTGTCATTGGGGTAAAGAACCTTGGAAATAGTTTCTGATTTAATTTTGGTTGCTACCGCACCGTCATAGTCACCAGAGTTGAAGGCTTGGAAGTTAAAATCTTCACCTGCTTCAGCTTTCCAGAGACGGAGGGTGTTAACTGTATTAGTTTGATAACCAGGGACGGGGGTGTCGTAGGGAATGCCTTCAACGGTGAAACTAGGAATCCAACGGGTGTGGGGACGACCGCGATCATCGTTATAGATTTCGGTGTGTCCGCCAAATTTAACTTGGACAGTGGACTCGTAGCGGACAACTTCCCAAGGATTACCACATTTCAGCCATTTATCAGGAATCTCCACCTGCCAGCCCTGCTGAATTGATTGGTTGAAAATGCCGAATTCGTAGCGAATGCCATAGCCCATGGCTGGGATTTCGAGGGTAGCAAGGGAGTCGAGGAAACATGCTGCTAAACGTCCCAGACCACCATTACCAAGACCGGGATCAGGTTCTTGTTCTAATATTTCGGTCAAGTCTAGTCCCGATTCTTTGACTGCTTGGGCGATCGATTCGTACAGGTCAAGGTTGATTAGGCTATTACCTAGATGTCGCCCCATCAAAAATTCGGCAGAGAGATAGTAAACGGTTTTGACATCTTGTACATGGTAAACCTTGAGGGTTTGCAGCCATCTTTGCAACAGACGATCGCGTGTGGTGTAAGACAACGCCATGTAATAGTCTGTGAAGTTAGCAAGCATAGCGAGTTTGCCTTGTATATAGAACAAGTTATCGGCAAAAGCCCGCTTGAGGGTTTCAATACTTAAACCTGTGCGATCGTCTTCTACCGTAATATTGCTGGTTTGATTAGCAACATTTGTTTGCATAGAATTATTCCTGAATTATTACTTTGTCTTATTGCCGTTCTGCTAACCCTAAGGCTGAGGGTGATGTCCCTGTCTTATCCAACCATAAACTTTGAGATGTTGGGCATTTATTAACTGATAATTTATGATTTAGCGGACAATTATTCACGGTTTCCTGACATTGGTGTAATTTGTGATAAAAAACTAAGCTGATGTCAGTTTTCTGTGACCGATGAGTAGATTGCCGTCCTGAAGAGGATAACAACAGAAATAAGTGCAAGTAATAAACGATAATTAAATTATGCCCGTCTATAACTGCATGGTGAACTGTCTAAAAAACAAAATTATTTGCCGATAGTACCAATGAAAACCCTTACAACATCCAAAAAACTAGTCAAAGCTTCGTGGTTAATTGACAACGCAATTGTTGCGATACTTTACTTTGTTACTTGTGCATTAGTCCTACAATTGCCACAATCATTGCTTGGCGCTCCAATTTTTCCATCGGCTGGGCTTGCCGTTGGCGCTTTATTAGCAAGGGGGCGATCGCGTTGGGTGGGAGTGTGTTTGGGTGCAATATTAAATAGTTTTTTTGTTGTTAAGGCTCCTCTATTTTTCGCGATCATTGCAGGAATTGTGCCTACGATTGGGGCAGTAATATCCACGACATTGATATTGAGGTTGAACAACACTAATTATTTCTTAGGCTATGTCAAACATTTTGTTGCATTTATCCTCGCGATTACTTTTGGTGGGACGCTTATCCAAGCATTGCTGGGAACTCTGAATGTAATGTTAGCAGGATTTGTTTCGCCCGATATTTATTGGAATGTTGTATGGAGTTGGTGGGTTGGTGATGCGATCGGTGTTTTAGTGTTTTCCCCTTTAATATTGGTGTGGTGGAATAGGGCTATATCACAGATAGATATTAGTAATAGATTTAGCTATCAAGAGCTATTTTTTACAGTAATCAGTTTAGGCATAGTCTCTTATTTAGCACTTTTAGAAAGTAAGCCAATTGAGTATCTATTATTGCCGCCGCTACTATGGTCAGCTTTTCGATTAGGAGTGAAAACTACAACTTCTCTCGTGACAATTATCGCGATGGTTTCTGCTATCAGTACAGCCTATAAAGTTGGTACATTTTATAAAATCTCTCAAGATACTAATTCTTTATTATTATTACAATTATTTATGGGGGTGATCTCTATAACTGCGATCGCAGTTTTAGCACTAGTAACCGAAAATAATCGTACTGCCAAAAAGCTGCAAGAACAAGTTGTTCTCAAAGATGGAGCTTATACACAGTTAGATCAAGTCAATAAAAATCTAGAAGACATGATCGAGGAGCGAACTAGCGAGTTGCTAGAAGCTAATCGAGAAATTAACTCTCTAAATCATCAATTAACTGTCGAAAATGATCGCATGAGTTCAGAGCTAGCAGTTACTCGGCGATTGCAGCAGATGATCTTGCCAAGAGCGAAAGAATTAAATAATATTAAAGAATTAGATATTGCTGGATTTATGGAGCCAGCCGATGAGGTGGGCGGTGACTATTATGATGTTTTGCAACAAAATGGACGCATAAAAATAGGGATCGGTGATGTTACAGGACATGGATTGGAAAGTGGCGTAATCATGATCATGGTGCAGACTGCAATTCGCGCTTTACTGATTAATGGTGAGACTGATCCTGTTAAATTTTTATCGACAGTTAATCAAACAATCTATAAGAATATTCAGCGTATGAATTCTGACAAGAATTTAAGTCTGATTTTAATGGATTATCATAATCATGTGCTAAATCTGAGTGGGCAACATGAGAGCGTAATTTTGATTAGAGCTGATGGAGGTATTGAGATAATTGATACGGATGCTTTGGGGTTTCCCATCGGTTTAACGGATGAAATTTCTGAATTTATATTTGAATTAAACATAAATTTAAACTTAGAAGATTTAGTCGTTTTATATACTGATGGCATTACTGAGGCTGAAAATGCCAGCAAAGAAATATATGGCATAGGAAGATTGATTCAAGTAATTAGTAAATCCCATCAGAAATCTGTGAATCAAATCAGGGAATTAGTAATTGCCGATGTCCGTGAATTTATCGGTTCTAGTAAGGTCTATGACGACATCACTCTTGTGGTTCTGAAGCGAAAAATATAGGCTATTTTAGACTGATAAAGCTTGCAGCCATTTCCGAAATTCTCGTCGCAAAGCACTCATTGGCAGATCTTTACTTTTTTCTAAAAATAGAGATATTCCTTCAATAACTGGCACTGATGGGAAAGCTAGACTGGTCGAGGAGTTAATATATTTGCCATCTTCAAATAAACTAATTTCTAGTTTCCCGTTCCGATATCGCCAGATTTCAGGTACAGCCAAAGCTTCATAGGCACTGATCTGTGTAATCGAAGTTAAGTCTATTTCGATCGCCAAGTCAGGGACGGGATCGACATCAAGATTCAGACGCTTTTTGCCAATCATCGCTTGATAATTCTTAATATAAAAACAATCATCTGGCTCGATCCCTGCCTGCATTCTTTTGCTTTTAAAAGTCGTAGATCCTAGAGATTCCCACTCCAAATCTAGTTCTTCTAACAAAATAACTAATAAATTTGAGATTAAGACCTTAGCGCGTTCATGTTCTGGTAATGGCATCCGAATTTCTAATACTCCTTTGTAATAAACAATTAGTGAATGGCGATGTTCTCCTAAGTCTTCTAAAATATCCTCAAATTCTTGCCAGTTAATATTTTCAAGGGTGACGCGCTGCCCTTGCTCTAGGTGAATTTGCGCGATCGCAATTTTGACGGTCATGATAAAAGCTCCGAATTGCAATAGAAAAATCAGTGAATAACTGGAAACATGGCATCTAATGCGATCGCAATATCAGGAAATGCTTGCAGAGTAACGGTATCGCTACTGCTCAAAACAAATTGCTCGCGATAGGATTGCGCCTCTGGTTGACGAAAAATATAAACCTGTCGCCTTTGCAAATCGAGAATCCAATATTCTAAAACTTGATTTTTGGCGTAGATAATTGATTTTTGCTTGCGATCCTTGGTAATTGTGGAGTCTGCAACTTCAATCAAGAGATAAATATCTTCAGATACTGGATGTTTCAGGGAATATTCGTTTGCATCAATTTTAACAACGGCAACATCTGGCTCTGGCTCTGATTTATTGCCTAAGGTTACGGGCAACTGAACACGGATATAAGCTTTTTCCTTGAGGATTTCATACAGGTAATTGCTGCTACGCTGTACGCTTGAGGCGTGAAATGGTCGTTGTGGACTCATACAAACAATTTTCCCTTCCAAAAGTTCTACGCGATCGCCCTCATCCAAAATTCCTGACTCGATCATCTGATGATAATCAGCGATCGTCCAGAGATGCATTTGTGGTTCGAGTTCTTGCTCTAAATCTATTTGAGGTTCACTCACAATTGCTTGCATAATCTGCCTGCCAAAGTTTTGTTGTTATGCTATTAAGAAAATTATAACGCTGCTAGATATCAGTGATTTCCCAGTACGAGGTAAAAAAATTGACTCAGACTTCTTTGCCGATGAATAAAGATATAAGTGGAGATGCGATCGCAATAGTCTGGCATCGGCGCGACTTGCGAATTGATGATAACCCTGCGCTGAGTGAGGCGATCGCAAAAGTTGGCGCTCAGGGGAGCGTGCTGGGAGTATTCATTTTCGATCCAGATATTCTCGATGATGGGGTGACTGAGGGTAGCAAAGTTGATTTTATGCTGGGCTGTTTGCGGGAGTTGCAAGCCAACTATCGGCGATTGGGGAGTGATTTATTATTTATGTGTGGTCAGCCCGTTAATTCGATTTGTGAATTAGCCAAGGCGGTTGAGGCGAGTCATGTCTTTTTAAATCAAGATGTTGAGCCTTTTGCCATTAAGCGCGATCGCGAAGCGACTCAGGCTCTACAGGAATTAGGAATTAGCGTACAGAGTTTTGTGGATATTGGTTTGATTGCTCCCGATGCGATCGCAACTCAAGCAGGAGAACCTTATAAGGTTTACACCCCATTTTGGCGCAATTGGCAAAGCAAACCGAAACCCAAACCCTTTGATGCTCCCCAAAAACTAACGGGCTTGGCTAGTTATGCGAATTTACCTGTAATTTCTTTGCCGAGTTTGCGTGAACTCAAATTCATCAACGATATTACTTTGCCAAAATCTGGCGAAGCCGCCGCTTTAGCGCTGTTAGCTAGCTTTTGCGATCGCAATGGGATTTTGCGCTATCAAACCGAGCGTGATTTTCCTGCCCATGCTGGCACATCGACCCTAAGCCCACATTTGCGTTTTGGCACAGTTGGTATTAGGCGAGTGTGGGAATCTGCGATCGCATCGGAGACGCTTGCTCGTGGGGAAGAAGATTTAACAGGAATCACGACATGGAAGCAAGAACTAGCATGGCGCGAGTTTTATCAACATGTGTTGTTTTATTTTCCCAAATTAGAAACAGGTGCATATCGTCCGCAAATGCAAAATTTTCCTTGGGAAGATGATGAAGAGAAATTTGTGGCATGGTGTGAGGGTCGCACAGGCTATCCAATCGTCGATGCGGCCATGCGGCAACTTAATCAAACAGGCTGGATGCATAATCGTTGTCGAATGATCGTGGCTAGTTTCTTAACCAAAGATTTGATGATCAACTGGCAATGGGGCGAGCGCTATTTTATGCAGAAGTTACTGGATGGCGATCTGGCGGCAAATAATGGCGGTTGGCAATGGAGTGCATCTAGTGGCATGGACCCGAAACCTTTGCGGATTTTCAATCCTGCGTCCCAAGCGCGTAAATACGATCCTGTAGGTGAGTATAT
>CASBRC010000496.1 GCA_949128015.1 Synechococcales cyanobacterium PMM_0003 | reverse complement strand
GCGCACGCACAGCGTGCGCCACAGCTTTTTGGTTTTTCTATTTCTAGATTTTGACTCAAACATGCATTTGATAGCAGGCTCACTTGTGACTCACACACGTTCAAAGCATTCTCGACTGATGATTGCCGTCTTACCAGACGAGTCTTCAGCTTTTGAAGCATATCGCTTGCTTCAATGTCATGGCATCTCGCCAGAGCATCTCGCTTTAGTCGGCAAAGGTTACAGTAGCCCCGATAGTGTGGGTTTATTTAATCCTACTTACACTACATGGCGCTATGCCAAACGAGGAATGTTTTGGATTGGCGTAATTAGCACCCTCATGGGGATGATCCTATACATGATCTTCGGGATCAAATTACCCAATCTTGACTGGTCGCAAGCATTATTAACGATCGCATCTACATCTGGACTGATTGGGATCGTCATTGGCGGGACAATTGGTACTTTCTATGGCTGGTTTTTTAAAAGCAACCTATCAATTTCCTGTCGTAGTTGTTTAGATCGTGGTCAATATTTGCTAATGCTAGAAGGCTCTGAAACACTGACTCGACGCGGAAGAGAGATCCTTGATGAATATACAGTTAAGCCCTATTGATCCAAGTTAAAAACTCGAAAATCTTAGTGCCAAAATCTTATTAACAGTCATTATTAACAGTCAATTTTTTAACAAATTATGTCTATTGCTAAAACCATTTTGATTGTTGATGATTCTGAAAGCGATCGCTTACTTTGCCGTCACTATCTCGAAAGTGACCCAGACCATAGTTATCGTATTTTAGAAGCAGGAACTATTTCACAAGGATTAGAGTTGTGGCGATCGCAAAATCCTGATATTACTTTGCTTGACTTAAGTTTGACTGATGGCAATGGACTGATCTTGCTGGAAGCTATTCGAGAACATATTCAGGAAAATTCTTGCGATCGCGTATTAGATCTCAAGCTGCCAGTAATCATCTTGACTGGTAATGAAGACGCAAGAAGTGTAGTAGCTGCGATGAGATTGGGGGCGTATGACTATCTTATTAAAAATGATATTACTAAATTTTCACTACAGCAGGGACTCAATACTGTATTTGAACACTTTGACCTAATTCGCAAACTTGAGCAATCTCGTCAACGCGAAGAATTAATTTCTCAAACTGCACTTAAGATTCGACAGTTTATCAATCTAGAAGATATTTGTCAGGCAGTTGTTCAAGAAATCTCTCAGTTTCTCCAAACCGATCGCACAGTTATTTATAAGTTTTACGAGGATATGAGCCGACGGATTATTGCTGAGGCAGTAGTTTCGCCTTGGCAGTCTTGTTCATACTCTTTATCTGACGAGCGTTGTCTATATCCTTCTGAAAGTCAGGTGAACGCATATCTAGATGGTCAGATTTTAGTTAACTCTGATATATACCAGTCCAATTTGTCAGAATGTCATGTGCAAATGCTAGAGAGCTTTCAGGTTCGGGCAAACGTGGTTGTACCGATTCTATTAGCTGAACAACTAAGTAATAATTTAGATTCTAATCATCATCAAAACAATCACACTTTATGGGGATTACTCATTGTTCATCAATGTTCTGCGCCCCGTAATTGGGAAGAATATGAAATCAAGCTGCTTCAGCAGTTATCTGTGCAAATAGGAATCGCGATCCAACAGGCTGAAATCTATCAAAATCTCCAAAATCTTAATACTTCTTTAGTAGAGCAAGTTCAAGAACGCACTTCTGAGCTTCAAGATAGCGGACATAAGTTACGTTCTATTTTAAATGCGATTCCCGACATTATCAACTTAATAAGTATAGATGGCGTTTATCTTGAAACAAAGCTGCAAAGAGCCTCTTACGATCTTGTCCCCAAACATATCGATCTCTTGGGAAAAAAAATTGGAGATCTCTTAGCCCCAGATATCGCGGAGAATCAAATCCAAGCGATTCAAAACGCGATTTCTTCTGGAGAAATGCAGACTATGGAGCAAACCTATCTGGTTAATGATGATTTGCACTATGAAGAAGTACGAGTGGCTCCAGTAAGCGCAGACGCTGCTGTGGTCGTTGTGCGTGACATTAGCGATCGCTATCGTGCCGAGAAATCATTACGCGCAAGTGACGAGAAGTTCTGCAAAATAGCATTGTCATCTCCAGTAATTATTAAAATTTTTGTGCAGCGTGCCGATGGTTCTACTTATTTTGAATATCTAAGTTCAGCATTTGAAGAGATCTATGAGTTGCCAGTTACTCAAGTTCTGCAATCTCCACATCTCTGTTTTGAGAGGATTCACCCAGACGATATTGCAAATTTTTGGGAAGCTATAGGTATTAGTCTTGAGACTTTATCAACCTTGCGTCATGAATGGCGAATTATTACCTCATCAGGCAAGACTAAATGGCTACGATCTAATTTGCGCCCAGAACGGCGTAAGAATGGAGATACTGCTTGGTATGGAATTGTCGCCGATATCAGCGATCGCAAGCAGTTAGAAATTGCCCTTGAAAAAGAATTAATCCGCAATAGAATGCTTTTAAATGATTCTTTTGATGGAATTGCCATCCTCGATAGTGTCGGGAATGTTATTGAGGGCAACATCAGTTTCGCAAAGATGATCGGTTACACTCCAGAAGAATTAGCCAGCCTCACGATTTATGATATTGATGTGAGATGGTCAAGGGAAGAGTTAACGGCGGGAATTGAAGAATTTAAGCTTGGCAAAAGCGTAATGTTTGAAAGCCTCTATCGGAGAAAAGATGGCTCGTTTTGCAATGTAGAAGTTAGTGCAAATTCTATTAAATGGGATGATGACGCGAGCCAACTCTGTATTTTTCGAGATATTACCCAACGCAAGGAAACTGCAATAGCTTTACAGCATAAAGTTCAGCAAGAACAAATGCTTAATCAGTTTATTCAAATAATTCGTAGCTCTCTAGATTTAAAAGTTGTATTTGCATCAGCAACCAATGCGATCGCAGAATTATTGAAACTAGAACAAGCAACGATCGTTAAATATATCCCAGACCTCAAAATATGGAAACATATAGCCGTCTTTAGGGATAGCCCAGAAATCCTAGACTCGTTAGGATTAGAAATCCCCGATCAGGGTAATCCCTTTGCAGAGAGCCTCAAGCGGATGGAAGTTGTCCAAGTTAATGATTCATCTTCAATCGAAGATGAAATTAATCGTGAATTAGCAAAAATAAAAACAGGCGCTTGGTTATTAGTCCCTATCATTGTGAATAACAAAGTATGGGGTAGCCTCAGTCTACGGAAAATTTATAAAACTGCTAATTGGGAAACTAATGATATTGAATTGACTCAAACAATCGCTAATCAAATTGCGATCGCGATTCAACAAGTCACTACTTATCAAAAGTTAGAACAGGAACTAGCTGAACACAAACAAACAGCAATCGCCTTAGCACAAGCAAAAGAGCTAGCAGAAGTTGCCAACAAAGCGAAGAGTGAGTTTCTCGCCAACATGAGCCATGAAATCCGTACTCCGATGAATGGAGTCCTTGGTATGGCTCAATTGCTAGCGGCGACACCCTTGAGAGATGACCAAAATAATTTTGTACAGATTATTTTGGATAGCGGTGAGGCTCTGTTAACGATCATCAATGATATTTTAGACTTCTCAAAAATTGAATCTGGAAACCTTCAACTTGAGCAGAAAGAATTTGTCATTGAAAGTATATTGAATTCTATTTGTAATCTTTTAAGAAAACAGGCTCTTGACAAAAATATCAATTTACAATTTTATTTCAATAATACTAATCCAAATACTGTCTTAGGTGATAGTTCCCGATTACGGCAAATACTGACCAACTTAATCGGTAACGCGATTAAGTTTACTAAAGAAGGACATATTTCCATCAGCTATAGCCGTAAACTTATTACGTCTAACACCTATGAATTTAAATTCGCGATCGCAGATATAGGTATGGGCATCGATCGCGAGTACATCACCAAGTTGTTTAAACCCTTTACCCAAGCCGATGCCTCGATCAATCGTCAGTTTGGTGGTACTGGGCTAGGCTTAGCAATCTCTAAACGACTTGTAGAGTTAATGGGTGGAACCATCTGGGTAGAAAGCCGAGGCTATGTCGGTGGCAAACCTCCATTAGATTGGGTAATTGACTCCTCTAACGATCACACTCAAGGTTCAACTTTTTATTTTACGATTGTTTTGCCAGTTGTGGATGCGCCAACTCAACCTACCAAATCAGTCAATAATCTTGGTTATTCTCTGCCAAACAAAATTAATTTTGAGAAGTTTCCCATAAAAATTTTGATAGTTGAAGATAATATCTTTAATCAAAAAATCGCTTTCCTTATGCTCCAAAAACTAGGCTATCATGCTGAAGTTGTTAACAATGGCAGTGAATGCTTAAATGTCATCTTCGATCAAGAATCTAATTTAGCATTTGATTTAATATTTATGGATGTGCAGATGCCAGTGATGGATGGATTAATCGCAACCCAAATGATTCGTAAAAGCTCAGCCTCTCAAACCTATCCTTGGATTATTGCCTTTACGGCTGATGTCCTACCAGAAGACCGTCAAGCTTGTTTTGATTCAGGCATGAATGATTACATTAGTAAGCCAATTCATATCAAAGAAATTGAGCGATTGCTATCTGCATATATTAAAGAGAATACTTTATAGGACGCGAAGCGTCCTATAAAGTATTCTCTTTGATGTACAGCAAATTGCGCTATCAGTATATGTATCTTCCAATTCTCTATTCTTTTAGGCGTTGTCCCTACGCAATTCGCGCAAGGATGGCTCTTGCTTATGCTGATGTTAGTTATGAGCTAAGAGAAGTCTCTCTAAAAAGTAAGCCTAAAGAAATGCTAGATATTTCACCGAAGGGAACAACGCCTGTAATGCAGATATTTGCTGGACAGGATTTTATTGTTTTAGAGGAAAGTCTCGATATTATGCATTGGGCGCTCGATCAAAATGATCCGCTCAATTGGAATAATTTGTCAGATCGATCTGTGACAATCGCCAAACAGCTTATCAATACAAATGATCGTGAATTTAAACAATCCCTAGATCACTACAAATATCCTAATCGATTCCCTGAAAATCCACAGGAATTTTATCGTCAACAAGCTGAAGAATTTCTCCAAGTTTTAGAACTTCAACTTCAGCAAAATAATTTTTTAATTTGCGATCGGCAAAATCTTGCAGATATCGCCATCTTCCCTTTTGTGAGGCAATTTGCTTATGTAAATATCGACTGGTTTAACTCAAGTCCCTATCCAAAGTTACAACAATGGCTCCAGTGGCATGAAACTAGCCCCATGTTTGAGTTGGTCATGCAAAAGTTTCCTGTATGGACACCATCACAAACTGCGATCGCGATTACTCCATAGATAAAAAGAGGTGCGAAGCACCTCTTTTTATCTATGGGTTTTAAATGAGATAAAATGGTATAGGAAGTTTGCAAAGCTTTGAAATAAAGCGATCAGTTGCAAAACTCCCATAACGAATATGGAGCTAAACAGTATGAAATCCCTTGCCCTTTTGAGTGTTTCTGACAAAACAGGACTACTCGACCTTGCCCGCGAACTATCGACCACCTATAACTTTCAACTAATTAGTAGTGGTGGAACTGCCAAGGCTCTCAAGGCAGCAGAGCTGGAAGTTACCAAGGTTTCCGACTATACTGGCGCACCTGAGATTTTAGGCGGACGAGTGAAAACTCTGCATCCGCGCATTCATGGCGGCATCTTAGCAAGACTAGAGCTGCCTGAACATCAACAAGACTTAGCGGATAATGCAATTCAGCCAATCAAAATTGTCGTAGTTAATCTCTATCCATTTACCGAAACGATCGCCAAGCCCAATGTCACCCTCGAAGATGCGATCGAAAATATCGATGTTGGTGGCCCAACCATGATTCGGGCTTCAGCCAAGAATTATACCCATGTCGCTGTATTATCCAGTCCTAGCCAATATCCAGAATTTCTCGCAGAACTGAAGGCAAACAATGGCGAGACAACTTTAGCATTCCGCAAAAAACTTGCGATCGCAGCTTTTCAACACACACAGGCTTATGATCAAGCGATCGCTGAGTATTTGGAAAACGAGCAGAAAGCAGAACCAGATTTAGTGAATACACTCTCTTCTTCCTACACACTGCTATGCAATAATCCTAAACCTCTACGCTATGGTGAAAATCCCCATCAACCCGCCACATGGTATCAAGTCGGCGCAACTCCCAAAGGATGGTCAGCCGCGCAACAACTGCAAGGCAAAGAACTCAGTTTTAATAACTTGTTAGATCTTGAAGCAGCCCGAAGCATCATTGCTGAATTTAGTGACGATCGCCCCTGTGCCGTGATTATCAAACATAATAATCCCTGCGGTGTGGCGATCGCATCCACCATTGCCGAAGCTTATCAAAAAGCCTTTGAAGCCGATTCTACTTCTGCTTTCGGTGGTATCGTCGCTCTCAATCGCCCGATTGACGAAGAAACAGCTCTGCTTTTAAATAAAACCTTTTTAGAATGTGTGGTTGCTCCCGCCTGTGTGCCAAGTGTGGCGGCCATTCTCGGCAAAAAACAAAATCTACGCGTACTAGTTCTATCCGATCTTAAGCATGGTTCTCATGAAACGGTGAAGACAATCGCTGGAGGAATGCTCGTCCAAAAATCTGATGATGAAGCCGTAAATCCTGAAACATGGCAAGTAGTTACCCAAAAGCAGCCAACGCCTGAGCAATTGCAGGAGCTAATTTTTGCTTGGAAAATTAGCCGTCATGTCAAATCAAATGCGATCGCAATTACTAAAGACTGCACCACAATTGGCATTGGTGCAGGTCAAATGAATCGAGTTGGTTCTATCAAAATCGCCCTAGAGCAAGCAGGAGAGAAGGCTCAAGGCGCGTTCCTTGCTAGCGATGGATTCTTCCCCTTTGATGACTCAGTGCGGACTGCGGCAGCCGCAGGAATTATGGCGGTTGTCCAACCGGGTGGCAGTATGCGCGATGCCGATTCGATTAAGGCGGCTGATGAACTTGGCTTAATTATGGTATTCACAGGCGTTCGCCATTTC
>CASBRC010000495.1 GCA_949128015.1 Synechococcales cyanobacterium PMM_0003 | reverse complement strand
TCTATATATAATACATAGTTGTAGTAACTTGACGTTGGCGATGCCGATCGCATAAATCCTTGAGCGTACAGCTGTCTAGCACGCTGGAAGCCGCATTTTGAGACAATTCCCAAACTTCGTGGATTACTGAAACAGCCGCACTTTCGTTACCCGATTTACCACTTTTCTCGGTAATTGGGTCGTAACCTTCAATACCCCTCACAATTTCCAACAAGCTAATTTCCCTAGGAGGACGGGCAAGTATATATCCACCTTTAGCTCCACGCTGACTTTTGACTAGCCCCTGACGTTTTAAGGTTGCTAATAACTGCTCTAAATAGCGATCGGGAATATTTTGTTGATTCGCAATTTGACGAATCTGGAGAGGCTGATCGATCGCAAAATGATTAGCTAGCTCAAGCATAGCCAAAATTGCATATTCACTCTTTAAAGAAAGTTCCACAACTGACCGTAATTCTTATTTAAAGATATTTTACTTAACTGCATCTTATGATACTACGGTATGTCACTGTAAATTAAGAGTAAATACACTTAATGAACGGCGACAATTGAGAGAACTAGATTTCAAGCGCCACAGCGAACCATGACATATAGCTATCGACAAGTATATTACTCTCTTCCCACCCAAGAATTAGCTTTGCGGCGCAAAGCTAATTCTTGGGTGGGAAGGGAGTAGCTTTTTTCATAATGAGAATTGCTGTCTCCCAAACTTGCGTTGGTGATGAGCTGAGGGTTCGATCTGTATTACGATACAGCGCCTTGCGCTGCCATAGAACCCAGATAATTTTTTGAAAGTGCCGCGAAGCGGCACTTTCAAAAAATTATCTGTATCACTCAAACCCTCAATAGGCTGTAATAAGCTTGAAAAAACAGAGAGAACGTTTCGCGTTCTCTCTGTTTTTTGATTTATGTGGTGTATTCAGCATTGATTTTGACGTAATCGTAACTGAGGTCACAGCCCCATGCAGTGCCATCACCGATGCCATCGCCAACACCGACATTAATGATTACGGTGTCATTTTTGAGATAGTTGCTGGCGGCGTTGCGATCGTATTCCTGTGGAGTGCCATCCTTCATCATCACAAAATCCCCCAGTTGAATATTCAACACATCTTGATTGAAATCAACACCCGATCGCCCTGCGGCGGCGGCAATTCTGCCCCAGTTAGGATCGTTGCCAAAAACGGCAGATTTGACTAAGGATGAGCCGACAATGGTTTTGGCAATTTGACGAGCCGACTCAGTGCTAGATGCGCCAGTCACATTGACTTCGATCATACAAGTTGCGCCTTCACCATCTCTTGCGATCGCTTTGGCTAAGCTCATACAAACTTCTTGCAGCATTGATTGTAGGTGCTGGGCTGCATCAGAATTTTCGTCATCAATGGTTACGCCCGACTGTCCATTGCATAGGGCTAAAACCATGTCATTGGTGCTGGTATCGCCATCGACGGTAACTTGATTGAAACTAGCATCAATGGATCGGGACAACATCGTTTGCCAGAGCTTCGGCTCCACACCTGCGTCGCAAGTAACAAAACCGAGCATCGTCGCCATGTTGGGATGAATCATCCCCGAACCTTTGCAAATCCCCCCAATTCTGACGGGCTTGCCATCAATTACAGTCTCTAGAGCAATACTTTTTGGCACAGTGTCGGTAGTCATGATTGACCTTGAAGCATCTTCACCACCATCGGGCGAAATTAATGGTGCAATTTTGGCAATACCTGCACGCATCTTGTCCATTAATAATTGCTTACCGATGACACCAGTAGAAGCAACCAAGACACCATCGCTCGTATTTAAGGCTTTTTGGACTAACTCGGCGCATTCCACCGCATTTTGCCAACCTTCTGCGCCTGTACTGGCATTGGCTTGCCCTGCATTACAGAGAATGACGCTGACGGGGCAACCTTTTGCCAATACCTCACGGTTAAAGTCCACACAGGCGGCTCTAACACAAGACTTGGTGAATACACCTGCGGCGATCGCAGGTACATCCGATGCAATCAAAGTCAGATCAGGAGCGCCCGATGGTTTTAGTCCAGCGATAATCCCTGCGGCTTTATAGCCTTTTGCGGCGGTCACGCCGCCTGCAATTACTTGCCAATTTGCCATGATTTGCTTGAGTTCCTCAGTTAATGTACGGTTACGCGAATTTTTAAAAACCTCACCCCTAGCCCCTCTCCTTGCAAAGGAGAGGGGAATAAGAAAAATCTCTTGCTCCCCTTCTCCTTTGCAAGGAGAAGGGGATGGGGGATGAGGTGCATTTCTAAATTCACGTAACACTTAAATTCCCGTTAGTTTTGCGATCGCACCTTCTAGTGAACTTGGTAGCGATCGCAATAGTTTACGCTTTTCAAAATCTACAGCTACGAGGGTAACCACTGCTGTTACACATAGATCTGTTTCGGTACGAATTTGATATTCCCAATTTAGGCGTACTTTATCTGGTACAAGCCTAGTCATCACCAACACATCATCACCCATCTTTGCCGAACGATGATATCGCAAATTCATCTCAGCAACGGGCAGATCCACCCCTGCGGAGATTAGCTCCTCAAAGCTCATGCCGACTGTTCTTAAGCACTCTATCCGCGCCTCTTCCATCCAAGTCAGATAAGTCCCATGCCACACTACACCTGCATAGTCCGTATGATGCGGATAGACAAGTACAGGATAGTTAAACCAGCCATCACTTGCATTGCCTTCAGTAGTTGGCTCAAATTTGGTGATGACGTTAGTTAAAGTGTTGGAAGGTAGATCGGACATTACAGTAATACCTATAGTAAATTCTCTAGACGACGGCGCATCATCGCAATTACGGGATCTTCAATTTCATCCTCTGGCTCTGATTGATTTTGATCGCCCTCGGGTGACCAGTCTGTCTTATCAACATTTTTTTCGGGTGGAACCAATAACGCATCGGTTGGCACGATGTTTAAGTCATAGTTGGCTTCTTCACAAAACTCTTTTAAATCTTCACTGTCAATGCGTTCAACCGTTGGCGACAAGAAATCTTGCGCTTCTAGCAAACCTGCATAACGAATTGCATCATCTTCTTGCTCAAAGGCAACAATAATATTATTGCCTTCAATTTCTAGAGTATAAATACCTTCGTTATCGGTGTTAGCGTTAAACAGCAATACCCAAACTTGCATATCAAAAACTCGACCATTAAAAAAGCTCTAATATTGTATAACATCCCCTACTCCTAGATTATTGTTGAGAGTGTTGCTTTGCAACACTCTCAACAATAATCTAGCAACTATGAAACCAATTTTGGGGTTTGCCGCGCCTACGGCGCGGCAAACCCTAAAATTGGTTTCATAAGAGAATTGCCGTCAACAAGGGGCTTAAGCCTCTTG
>CASBRC010000494.1 GCA_949128015.1 Synechococcales cyanobacterium PMM_0003 | reverse complement strand
GTAGGCAAAAGAAACCTTAAAAACCAAAAAAGCTGTAATGTTAAGTTGTTCGTGCATTACAGCTTTTTTGGTTTTTAAGAGTTTACGTTCAAAGTTAAACGTATCGTGCCTTTTGCTGTCGCGGGTAAGACAACATTTTGTAGCGATCGCTTGATTAACTCCACAAGATTTTTATCCTTCAGAGTCGAAGCCACATCATCCAGTACAAACCTTGTCAGTCTGCCATTTTGGATGGGAATCTCTAAGATCACAACCCCATTAAAGCCCGCAGGAACATTGATTGATTGCAACTGTTTTGCGATCGCTAATTGAGCAGCAACAACATCTAGACCTGCAAGCCCTGTGATGCTCACCACTTGAATTTTTGATGCAGGGGCTTGTTTGCTTACCTTCGATGCTTCGCTAGGAGCATTTTCAGTGTCAACTTCAGTTCTTAGTCTAGTATTAAGCTGACCATTGCCAGTAACAGTCCCTCCTTGTAATCTTCTAGAAGGGATAACAGATTGACGCGGTAAAGCTGAAGGAATTGGTGCAGCAGACCTGAGTGTTCGATTATCTGCCCTCTCTCCTGATGTCATGCCAAAATCGACACCTTGAGGCAACTCTACTGGAACCTGTACTGTCATCTTGCTGCCATCAGGATTAACACGCACTTCATCACTCACTGCAACAAAGGCTGTGTATTGCGATAGCAAGCGATAGTTGAGAGCTGTTTGGGTGACTGCATCAACTAGTGATTTGACTTCACCACCAAACATCTGATTCATCAAGTCTTTAATGCGGGCACGCCCCCACAGTTGAGCAATACCGAGATTACTATTACCATTCTTAAAATTCACATCAAGGGTTTGCTCGTAGCGTTCGCCACCTGCGGCGATGCCTGTAATTTTGAGCTTGCCATTATTGCGATCGCCTTTTTTGCCAAAGAGAACTAAAGGCTGTTCGGCAAATAAATCGGGAGCATTACTAGGATAGATTTCGGGAGCTGTACCATCGCCTTCCCATTTGACTTGAATATTGGTGAGTACAGGATTATTGATTTGACGGAAGAATTTCTCAGCGACTTCTTGAGTTGGCTCATCTTGACGCACTACTTTTGATGTGCCGCGCCCCATTTCCGCAATTCGCTCTAGTAAATACCGATTAACGGAGCTACCAACACCGAAGCTATAGAGTCGATTTCCGGGTTTGAGATTTTTTTGGACAGCCGCAATCACTTCATTATCGTTGCCAATATAACCATCAGTAATCAGTACCACACTGCGAATACGTCCATCACTCGCTGAAGGAAACCTCGTTGCAACATTGATGCCATTCATTAATTCAGTTCCGCCATTGGCATTAACCTGATCAATGTAACTCATCGCCTTCTGCCGATTGGTAGCGTTGTTTTGTAAAGGATAAGCGGAAAGCTGACGAGTAGTGCTGGAGAAATCAATAATTGTGAATGTGTCGTTAGGATTCAATCCATTGATAAAACGCCGCATTAATTCTCGTGATTTGAGAATCGGATCTCCTGATTGCGAACCCGATGTATCCATTAAAAATACAACATCTTTCGGCACAATTTGGTCGGCGCGATAGGCGATCGCAGGAATTAGATAAGTGGCAAAGTGTGAGCCTTGATCAGTAGTTGTCGTTAGAACTGTAGGCTCAGTGCGATCGCCACTAACTTTGTAGCGCACAATCAAGTCTTTGTTAGGAATATTATCGCCAGTCGCAAGTTTTAGTTCTACAATCTCGCCATTATTTTGGATGTCAATACGGTGGGAAGTAGAATAGAGATTACGAATAGGAACACCAGCATCAATTTGCAGACTGACGCTAATATCATTGCCAGATCGAGTTTCTGGGCGAAGTGTAGGGGGGCTAATTCTGGAAGCGTCAGGGACTTGAGTAGTATTGCCCTGTGAGTCGATCGCTTTCCCAGGAATATAGCGAGGACCAACGACCATCGGGAACACAAATTCATAGTCACCTTGCTCAAACTTCAAGCTTTCGGTATAGCGAATCGTTACCTTGATCTGCTCACCTGGTTTGATATTTGCCAGAGATTGCGTGAAGATATTATCGCGTTCTTGTTCGAGCAAACCTGCGGTGCGACCTTCTTGACGAGCGCGTTCGTAGATTTCCTTAGCTTCTTCACGTTTTTTGATATCACCCTTAATGGTGCGATCGCCAATCTTAATTTCCATGTCATCAACGGCGGCTTGATCGGGTAATGGAAATACATAAATTGCTTCTAAGGGTTTGTCATAGGGATTCTGAAAAGTCTGAGTGACTTCTACTCGCGAAATGTTGCCAGAAATTTTTCCTTTGACATCGGTATTAGTTAGGGTAAAAGCTTGTTGTTTGCGATCGCGTGTCTGCACATACAACCCACCGACAGGACGATCTTTATTCAACTCAGTGCTAGAACTGCGATCGCTGACTGGTTCCATAATTCCTGATTTAATCATAGCGCTAGGGGTTGGTTGCGGTGTAGTGAGCGGACTAGACTGAGCTAAGGTGCGATGGGCGATGATACCAGCAATGATCATCGCAGCAGGGATGGCGATGTAGATAGGCTTAATCTTTGTCATAATAATTGCGCTCCTCAATGCCTGCCTAGTCCTGTCGTCAATGGATTTAGCAAGCTGTTAATATTTCCTAATCTTGAGTTTCTCACCTTCGCTAGTGATTAGTTAACCAGTTGCAATTTTGGTAACGAAAAAAGTAGCACGTCACTTCTAATTCTTTATTCCCCTTTGGTTGCGACAGCGATCGCTACAATACTTTACATCGTCCCAACATTTTTCCCATTTTTTGCGCCATGCAAAGGGTTTACCGCATACCACGCAGTCTTTACTAGGTAAAAAAGATTTATTGCCTTTGTGAGTCATAAATTTTGGGTGCTTTTGACTGACTATAACTAGAAAATATTCTCACCATCGAGACCGACAAGCCATAATTGCGATCGCAATTGATGATATTTTTTAAATTATGAATTTTGATTATGAATTTTGAGTTTGAATGAGCGTAACTTTCTGTTCGGCTTTTTCGAGATACTCGCGGCAATATTGCGATCGCCTCATGCCTTCTTCATAGAGAGCTAACATCTCATCAAGGGCAGCTTCCCCATCATCGAGAACTTCAACAATTTCTTCTAGACGCTGTAATTGTTCTTCAAAGGATAAATCTTGCATTTTGTCTTGCATTTTATTTTGCATTCTATACCAATTAGAAAAAAAGCGGCGTGAAGCGCCGCTTTTTTCTAATTGGTTTTGACAGTTTCAATCTTGGCTTGAGCAACTTCTGAGCGCCGCACGATTTCCACTTTAGAAAATGTAGTCAGGGATTCATCGTTGCTGAGTATACGATCACCTGATTTTAATAATGCAAAACCACGCTGTAATGGCGATAGTGGATGCAGCGATCGCAGATGGGCAGTGATACTTTCGAGTTTAGTCGTAGATTGACGCAGATGACGAACGAGAGCTTTTTGCATATCCCGTTCAGCTTCATCTAACTGTTGGGAGCGATCATGGAGACGATCGCCAAAATTTTGTAAAGCATAGCTATTGGCTAATAGATTTAGCCTCTGATGATAATTCTGCATTTCCGTCTGCACATTACGGGTTATGAGGTTTTTCCAAGCATTAACCTGCTGCAAAAGCGTATCGCGATCGTATTGAGATACCAGTTCCGCCGCCGCCGTTGGTGTCGCCGCCCGTAAATCCGCCACAAAATCTGCGATCGTAAAATCCGTTTCATGTCCCACGGCGGAAATGATCGGAATCCGTGAATGATAAATGGCTTCAGCGACAGACAAAGTATTAAACGCCCAAAGATCCTCAATGGAACCACCACCACGACCAACGATCAACACATCAGCATCGGTATTTTGCAAAGTTTTAATCGCCCTAGAAATCTCTTCAGGAGCAGTTTCTCCTTGCACAGTCGCAGGACATAGGTAAATCTGGCAATGAGGCGATCGCCGATTCAAGGTACTAAGAATATCTTGAATCACTGCTCCTGTTTGTGAAGTGACCACACCAATTTTGAGCGGCAAAGCAGGAATATTCTGTTTGCGATCTGCATCGAAATATCCGCGTTCTGCTAGCTCTTCTTTCATCGCGGCGAAAGCGAGATAGAGATCTCCTTGTCCTGCGGCGGTAATGCGATCGCAATCAATTTGATAATTACCTCGCGGTGCATAGACAGTCAGCCGCCCTTGGACAACCACTTGCATCCCACTTTTAGGACGAAATGATAAAGTTTTGCTTCCCCACATGACGCAACTGATTTGGGCTGACTCATCCTTGAGCGTAAAGTAGCGATGTCCAGAGGTGGCTGTGGTAAAGCCAGAAATCTCTCCTGTCACGCGCACAACCCCAATTTCATCTCGCAATAAAAGTGCGATCGCCTGTGTCAAGCCACCTACAGTCATTGCATCTTTAGATCTGCCCATAAAATCTTCTGCAAGCCAGACTAATAATCTAATAAATATAGCTGTTGTCAATGACATAACTATAATCGAAAAATATTATAAAAGCAAAAATAGTTGTCCATTTTCGGGGTGTCGAACCCCTCAATGGACGCGCTTTCATCCCGTCACTCATCCTTGTAAACGGATAGAGCGCGGGGCTTCCCGCTTGTTAAGCTAATATCGGATGATTTTATTTCTAGAAATTACCTACTCCCTTCCCACCCAAGAATTAGCGTTGCGCGGCAACGCTAATTCTTGGGTGGGAAGGGAGTAACTTCATGGGCAATTTGGAGATTTTATTTGTAGTTTGTATAAAAGTAATGTAATATCCTAAAAATACGGTATCTCCACCAAGATACAGTAGATTACTTTTATTGGAGATCCCATCCTATGAGTTCAAAGCAACATCCTTTAAGTGCTTCCAAATCGGTGGTCAATGCGATCGCAAACTTATCAAACTTATTCAATAATATATTCAGTCATAAATGGGGTCGTAAATTTGTCTCTTACTTTCTAGCTGGGGCAATGATTAGCGTGACCATGGCAGCCTGCACCACGAGCAGTAGCCCTTCATCTGGTAACACCAAAAAGGATGTTGAATTAACCTTTGTATCCTTTGCCGTAACCAAGCAAGCCCATGCAGAAATTATTCCGAAATTTGTCGAGAAATGGCAAAAAGAACAAAATCAAACAGTTATCTTTAAGCAAAGCTATGGTGCTTCTGGGTCACAAACCCGTGCGGTTATTGATGGACTAGAAGCTGATATCGTTCACTTAGCTCTGGCTGGAGATACTAGCAAAATCGAAAAAGCAGGACTGATCGATAAAGGTTGGGAACAAGAATTTCCTAATGAGTCAATTGTCTCTAAATCCGTTGCTGCACTAGTAACCCGTGAAGGTAATCCTAAAAACATTAAAGATTGGTCTGACCTAGAAAAAGATGGTGTTAGCTTGATTACTGCCGATCCCAAAACCTCTGGTGTTGCCCGTTGGAACTTCCTTGCTCTATGGAACGCGGCGGTTAAAAAAGGTGGAAGTGATCCCAAAGCTCAAGAATCACTAGTCAAGGTATTCAAGAATGTACCAATTTTGACTAAAGATGCTAGAGAAGCGACTGATGCCTTTTTCAAGCAAGGTCAAGGTGATGCTTTGATTAACTACGAAAACGAAATTATTCTTGCCTCCCAAAAAGGACAGAAGGTTAATTATGTTATTCCTGATGTGAACATTTCAATTGACAACCCGATCGCAGTAGTTGACAAAAATGTTGCGAAGCACGGTACAAAGGAAGTTGCCGAAGCATTTGTCAAATTCCTCTATACACCCGAAGCTCAAACCGAGTTTGCCAAGGTTGGCTTCCGCCCCGTTGACCAAACTGTAGCCAAGGAAAAGCAATTTGTTGATCTTTATCCCAAAGTTAAAGAACTTGCAACTGTGAAAGATTTTGGCAGTTGGAGTGAGATTGACAAAAAATTCTTCGCTGATGGTGGCGCTTTTGATCAAATTCAATCACAAATAAAGCGTTAAGGACATTTCCAAGAAAGAAAATACTTTAATTTAAAACACGTAAGTCGGACTTACCCCCTTTAATTCCCCCTTGGAAAGCTACCGTGTACACACAAGTCTCAAACCTAGCCAAGTCAATGCCAATGCGCCCCCTAGCCCCCAATTCTGGGGGGACAAGAAAATTTAGATCTTTCAAAGTCCCCCAGAATTGGGGGATTTAGGGGGCAGAATAGACT
>CASBRC010000493.1 GCA_949128015.1 Synechococcales cyanobacterium PMM_0003 | reverse complement strand
TATTCACCGTTACAAATATGTCCAGATTTTTGTCCACCTGCATAAATACCGATTACTTCTTGGTTTGGTAGATCGCGGGTAAGTTGATTGGCAAGCCACCATACAGAGTCAAAATATTGCGAAAAGATAATACAGCCTAGATCCAGCCAATTGCGATCTAGTAGAAGTTCTTTGACTACGTTATATTTGGGGTCATTGTCCTGTTCGACTTTGAGATGTTGGATAAATTTTTCGAGGAGAATTGATTCGTCAGATGTAATTTTGTCGGCAAATTCACTGGTTCTTGCCCTCACCCTAAATCCCTCTCCCAGAACGGGAGAGGGACTTAAAGAGTCCTGTCCCTCCTCGCCCTTCATGGGAGAGGAGGCTAGGGGGTGAGGGTCTTCATCTTCATTTTCTTCATCCCAATCATCTTGTTTACCTAGCAACTTTTGAGCGGTAATCATGCCTGCATTAATAGAACTACCAACACGGCGTAGCAACAGGGTTTTTAAAAATCCCGATCCTTTCATGCGCTGGCTGACGGACTGACAAAATTCTTCAGCGATCGCATAGGCATCTCGCAGATAAGGAGTAAGGGCGATCGCATCAGTATCATTTTCGCCTAATAGCTGGACACGGACGGGTTGGAGATATGGTTCGCCTGTTTCTGGGTCGTAGGTATTTTCGAGATATTCGCGGGTGCGGCGGATGATATGGCGAATGAAGGGATTGTATTGCTTGCCATAGATATCGGCTAAGCTACGAATTTCTTGTTTCTCACCAAGGCGAAGTTTGTCCCACTTGTTCATCCCTGCATTGAAATCGGTGTCCTTGAGTTGGAGGGTGCGGCGAATTTTAGAGAATGTTTTGTGTTCGGATGAAGCAGGAATCGGATTGCAGACCCATAACCAAAGTTGGCGATCGCGTTCGGGATCTGTTTCTGAAAAAGTTTTGTCACCTCTTGCCATGAGTAATGAGCCTTCAGCATTGCGCCAGTTGCTCCATGTGTTGCCTAGAACCATGTCATTGCCTTGAGCGAGTACGCGCAGTAAGTCAAATGCTTCGATGGGATTTAGTTGAACGGGTGTGGCGGTGGCTAGGAGTAAGCTTTTGGTGTGATCGGCGATATCAAATAGAAATTGCAATAAGTTGTTGGGTTTGCATTCTTCTTTTTCGCAACCTACGCCTAAATTTTCTCGACGGGCGCGATGTGCTTCATCGACGATTACACATTCATACTGGATTTGTTTGAGATATTCTCCTGCTTCGGATTTGCTGGTGATGATGCCCTGTGAAACTAAGCCAATGCGACGGGGACAGGTTTTAATTCCCTCTGCACCGATCGCGGGATAATCTAATCCATTTTCATCGACCCATTGCTTGCCATTCCACACCGCAGAAGGTAGATCGAGCAGGGTTTTCATTTCTTCTTGCCATTGCCAGAGTAGAGGTTTGGGCGCGAGGATCAGGATCGGCTTATCGCCATAGAGTGCCATCAACATTGCTGACATCGCTAGTTGGATGGTTTTGCCTAAGCCCACCATATCGGCAAGGATATAACGCGCTCCATGTGGGGTTTTGTGTGCTTGAAATGCGATGTTGACAAAATATTTTTGATGTTCCCAGAGTCCATATTCTTGACGATAGACTGGGGTTTCGATGATGGTTGCCCCTGCTTGGGCGATCGCATCAGGAATTTCGCGCCAAGCTTCGATGCTAGGAATGACGGTGCGTTGCGAGATCCGTCCGATGTCTTCGATCACAAAATCGGCAAGGGGTAAAGCAAGGGGATGATTCCAGAGGCTATTAAATTCTTCTTGTACCCATTCAATTGCTTCGGGGTCATCGTCTTCCCAGAGTAGTTCGTAATGCAGTTTCCAAGCGTGATAGGTTTCGTTGGTGCTACCCATAAATGAGGTTTGCGTACCATCAGCGAGGGTGATTACACCTGCTTTGCCATGCACGAGTCCAAATTTGTCGCGGGGTAAAACTTTGACTTGCATTTTGCCCGATCGCAATACTTGGTAGAGCTTCGCAAAGCGATCTTTGCCGTTTTCTTTGCCATCTAAGATTTTTTGTTCGGGTTCGGAGGCACACCATTCGCGGCGCAGGGCATAGTTAGCGGCGGATTTGGCGGCTTCGACATCGCGCACGTTCAGGTCAGAGTTGCAGACAATCCTGACAATGCCTGTCATGGAGGCGATCGCTTCGCCAGCAACTTCGAGCATCGATGAACTAAAGTAACCTGCGATGCGATCGTAGGCTTGTGCGCCTTGCAATTTTTCACAGAGAAAGGTGCGATCGAGTTTCTGACGGCGTGATGAGAAGCGATGGATGGTCAAGGGATACAATGAGGTTGTAAGTTTGTCTTGATTTTACATCGCTAGACATGGTGAGCTAGATATTCACAGCTTTTAGGAGTACAAAATTATGATTGTTCTTACAGCTACTTGCAAAAATGGCGCGATCGCTTTAAATGATCCGTTACTTAATCAGTTAGAAGGAAAGCAAGTCGAGATTTTTATTCGCGAAGTTTCTAGTAATCCAAATGTCAATCGTCGTGCTTTTATGCGACTGCCGATGGCTGAACGGCGGTTGATTTTGGCACAGCAAGCTGAGGTAATGGTCGATCATTATCAGCAAGATTTGGCATGGCGAGACTGGACGAGTTTTAATGTAGAGGCAAATTATGAGTCCTAAACGGGGTGAAATTTGGTTAGTTAATCTAGACCCTACGCTTGGGGCTGAAATCAAGAAAACTCGTCCTGCAATTGTTGTGAGTTCCGATGTGATTGGTAAACTACCACTCAAATTAGTTGTACCACTGACAGATTGGAAATCAGCTTTTGGAGCAAATCTCTGGCACGTTTATGTTGAGCCAAGTCAAGATAATGGATTAACTAAGATTTCGGCGGCTGATGTGCTGCAAATGCGAAGTGTGGATACGCAGCGATTTGTACGAAAGATGGGGGTATTGTCAGATGTTGATTTAACAGAGGTTTCCATCGCGATCGCTTTGATTGTTGAATATCAAGAAAGTGAAACCTGAAATTGTAGATTTATCCCCCTCATCCCCCAGCCCCT
>CASBRC010000492.1 GCA_949128015.1 Synechococcales cyanobacterium PMM_0003 | reverse complement strand
TAGCGCACGCTGCGCGTGCGCTACAGCTTTTTGGGTTTTAAGGTTTTATTTCGCCGAGTTACTTAATTCTCTATAGCCAAAAAAATGAGGAGCTATGAAAATTGCTGGTGCGATATTCAAGTTTTTAACGATTGTTATAAATTGTTTTATATTTGGGCAAGTTAATAATCAGTGTATTTCATGTATCTATTTTAATATCTTAAAACAATCGTCTAAATTAAAGCATATCTACTAGTTGTAGTACCTTATGCTGAAGGAATAGCTAGGTTTTGTTGAAAATATCTTTTTGAAGAATTCTTTCAATAAAATTTAATTGTTTATGCGATCGCAAATTAATCTAAATTACTCATCTATTTTAAGTTGACAGTAATATTTATACAGGCTATCAAATACAAAATTTCTAGTAGCAAAACTTATGACTAGCCTCAAAAACGTCCTTGAGGAAATCGTTGTCCTAGAGGTGCAAGAGCAAATCACGCACATCAGCCCAACTGCCCGCGAAGCAATTAACCTTAGTGAAGTAGCCGCCTTTGCACTAAATCGCTTGCCAGTACTTTACGCAAGTACGAGTCGGGGATGGCTGCAACAGCGCAAACGCGCCCACAATGAGCTACAACATCAGATTGTTAGCAGTGTTCAACAGGCGCTACTAGGGGTAAAGCGCGATCCTTTGCGAAAATCGACCAGAATCGCAGCCAGTAAGGTCGAAACACCTGCCCATATATTAGCTAGATTACAAAAACTTTTTAGCAAACCTTCTTTACGATGGCAGGATGTGCCACGAGCTTTTCAAGAAGCGCTTACTCTAGTCAGTTACACACCAGAATATGCAAGTTTGAGCATTAACGATCGCCATCGACTGCAAGAGATTAAAGGTTATTTGCATCGGAAAGACATTCACCAGAACGAGCATCGAGACTGGCATAATAACGTTGAATTACCAAATCCTGAGCTTAAATCTTATATTCTTTCCGCTTCTTACTTCTTAACCAATGTTTTAGAAGATTTGGCAAACCAAGAAGTGCAAAATCAATTAACTCATATGGCAAATGTGTTGCCGCGCAAAGTTGGTATTGACGATGTATCTGCTTATGTATTGAATCGTCTCCCTGCAATGTATGCCACTACTGAACAAGGGGTGCTTTGGCAAACGCAAAAGGCGAAAGAGCAGCTATCGAGCCAGATTGAATCAACCGTCATCCAATCACTAATGACTTTGGGGAAAACACCCCGTCGGCTAGCCGATCCCATCCCGTCACTCAAATTTGCGGATGAATGCGAACAAGCTATTAGCGACCTTCGCCTGATTTTTCAAAGAGAAGATATCATATGGCAGAATGTTGCAACTCTGGCTGAATATGCGATCGAGCATGAGAGACAAGGGATGACTTATTGGCGGCAGCAGTGGCGTATGCTGGGACAAATTTATAGTGAAATGTATTTAAAACCAGGGGATGCAGATTTATCTCTTAGTCACACTGCGGAAGGCGAAGTTTTAATTGTACGCGCTCATACTAAAGAGGCTTTTGGTTGGCTCGCGGACAATCCAAAAAATCTGGGAATCAGCACTTTGCGTCTTTTTCCTGCGGTTGCGGAGATCGAACTTTACGGGTTTTTCTTAGATTTTTCGATTAATTACACCCGTGAAGAAATGGCAGCCGATGGAATTATTTAAATCAAACTATTGAGGCTTTGAGAAGTATAGAAGAATTTTTGAAAGCGCCGCTTCGCGGCGCTTTCAAAAATTCTTCTGGTTTTTATAACATCGCAAAGCGCTGTAAGACGGTAGAGTTAAGCCAGATCTAAACAATTTTGTCTATGACTTTTCAACGCGCTAGTGGAATATTACTTCATCCAACCTCATTGCCCAGCAAATTTGGGATTGGTGATTTAGGCGAGACGGCTTATCAATTTATTGAGTTTTTGTCACGGAGTGGTCAAAAGCTTTGGCAAGTATTGCCCCTTGGTCCAACTGGATACGGAAACTCTCCCTATATGAGCTTTAGCGCGATCGCAGGTAGCCCTTATTTAATCAGCCCTGAATTGTTAGCTAAGCAACATTTGCTCAAGGAAGAAGATTGGGCAGATATCCCAGATTTTGATTGCGATCGCGTTGATTTCAAGACAGTGATGCCATACAAGCGGAAATTGCTGGAGATGGCCTTCGAGCGATTCAAACAAGGATATGTTGATCAAGATCCCCAACATCATCACGATCTATATTTAATCCAAGAGCAATTCAAAAAGTTTTGCTACGAAGAAGCCGATTGGCTAGAAGACTATGTGTTATTCATGGCGCTGCATGAACAAAATACAGAAATCCTTTGGAATAATTGGGAAACTGCGATCGCAAGACGTGAACCCCAAGCATTGCAACAAAAGCGCGAAGAATTGCATGATCAAATCGAATTTCAAAGATTTGTGCAATTTATCTTTTTTGATCAATGGCTGAAACTAAAGCAATATGCCAATATGCGAAGCATTCAGATTATTGGCGATATACCTATTTATGTATCCCACAATAGCGCCGATGTCTGGGCAAATCCTAAAAACTTTGCTCTCGATCCTGAAACCTATGAAGTCACTCAAATGGCAGGAGTACCACCCGACTATTTCAGTGCTACAGGACAACTATGGGGCAACCCAGTCTATAACTGGGAATATCTGCAAGAAACTCACTTTGCTTGGTGGATCGATCGCTTTAGATTTCTAAATCGTTATGTTGACATCATTCGGATTGATCACTTCCGAGGCTTCGAGGCCTTCTGGCAAGTCCCCGCAGGTGAAGAAACGGCAATGAATGGCGAATGGCAAGTTGCACCAGGCACAGAGCTATTCACCAAGCTAAATGAAGTGATGGGTGAGTTACCGATTTTGGCTGAGGACTTGGGAGTGATTACCCCTGAAGTTGATAAATTGCGTGATGATTTTGGTTTCCCCGGAATGCGTGTCCTCATGTTTGCCTTTGGTGGTGTCTCTGACAATTTCCATTTACCCCACAACTATGTGCGCAACAGTGCCGTTTATACGGGAACCCATGACAATGACACGGCTGTTGGTTGGTGGCAGAGAGCTGGTAAATATGAAAAGGAATTATTTTACAAATACATAGTTGGCTTTGCCGCAGGTGAGCCGATTAACTGGGTACTAATTCGCATGGCAATGGCGGCAGTATCAGTAATTGCGATCGTTCCCTTGCAAGATGTGCTTGGCTTAGACAACAGTGCGCGGATGAATACCCCTAGTACAGCAACAGGAAATTGGGGCTGGCGCTATAGAGATCCCGATTTGCTCAATCAGGATCTCAGCGATCAACTACTCGAAATCACCCAACTCTATAGCCGTTAGGGTTGCCAAATAATTAAACCCAAAAAGATGTAGCGCACGCTGCGCGTGCGCTACATCTTTTTGGGTTGACCACTTATAGTTGTCGCCACTAGTATCAGGAAAACCAAAACCAAAAAGAGAGAGGCGGCGCTCCGCGCCGCCTCTCTCTTTTTGGTTTTATGTCTTATCACAGATAAGTTGTTTCGTTTGCGATTTTTACAAAAAATAAATATGTGGTACGAAGTATCACATATTTATTTTAGTCTTAAGCAACTTGACACAAAATTTGGTATGAGAATATATATCTACTATTAACAAATTTCACAAACGATTCCCATAAAGTCGTTCTGACCCAAAAAAATGTCTTCCTTCGCTTTTGAAGCTTTAATCATCATTTTGCTAATTATCGCTAATGGTGTCTTTTCTATGTCTGAGCTAGCTATCGTTTCTGCGCGTAAAGTGCGACTGGAGCAGTGGGCAAAGGAAGGAAATGCTAAAGCCAGAGCAGCTTTAAGGCTAATCAGCTCACCGAATAATTTTTTGTCCACCGTGCAGATTGGGATCACACTAATCGGAATTTCAAGCGGTGCATTGGGGGGCGCTACTGTGGCAAAGACCCTTCAAAAGTCTTTAGATACTATTCCCCTAATCCAGCCTTATAGCGAAACCCTTAGTTTTGCGATCGTCGTCGGGATCATCACTTACTTATCTCTAGTGGTTGGTGAGCTTGTTCCTAAACGTCTTGCGATGAGTAATGCTGAACGCATTGCCTGTGCTGTTGCCCCACCAATGCGATTTCTTGCCAAGATCGGGACTCCAGTTGTGTATTTGCTCAGTATTTCCACAGAAGCATTACTGAGTTTATTAGGAGTTCAGGTAAGTGAAGAATCTCAAGTTACAGAAGAAGAAATTAAGGTGATGATTGCTCAGGGTGCTGAGTCAGGGATGTTTGAAGAAGCTGAACATGACATGGTTGAGCGGGTATTTCGTTTAGGCGATCGCCCAATCAAATCTCTCATGACTCCGCGCACTGAAATTGACTGGCTTGATGTTGATGCACCCTTTGAAGAAACTCAGCGTGAAGTTTTAGAGAGTGGACATTCGCGCTTTCCAGTAGCAAGAGAAAATCTTGATAATTGTGTCGGTATTGTGGAAATAAAGGCATTTCTCAATGCTAGTCTTGAAGGCACGCCAATTGATTTAGTTAAAGCTAGCAGTCCACCTTTATATGTTGCTGAAACGGCCAGTGCTTTAAGTGTGTTAGAGCAGTTCAAGCAAACTGGTGACCGCGTTGCCATGGTGACCGATGAGTATGGCGGTGTCGAGGGAATCGTAACCCTAACCGATCTGCTCGAAGCAATCGTTGGCGATCTGCCATCTAATGATCGTCAAGGTGATCCTGATGCCATGCAAAGGGAGGATGGTTCTTGGTTGATCGATGGCATGATATCTAGCGATCGCCTTAAAGAAATCCTAGAGGTCGAAGAGCTACCCCAAGAAAAAGAGCATAATTACCATACTCTCGGCGGACTAATGATGACCTATCTCCGCCATATTCCCAAGGTGGGAGAATATTTCACATGGGAGAGAATGCGTTTTGAAGTTGTTGATATGGACGGAAATCGCGTAGATAAAGTACTCGTTAATTTATCGCCGCCCTTACCACCAACTGACGAATAGCCAAACTTTTCTCTGCTAAGTAGGTAGACAAAAAAAACCAAAGCCCAAAAAACTATAGCGCACGCTGCGCGTGCGCTATAGTTTTTTGGGCTTTGGTTTTTAAGGCTTTTTTATGAACTCGAAAGCGGCAAGATGAGACGGCTAAGAATGCGATTGTCTTCTAGTTGATAGAGCGACAACTCTCCACCCGCCTCCAGCATCAGGCTTTGACAAATAGCCAGATGTAAACCTGGAGGCTGATCTAATAACGAAGGCGATAGAGGGTCGATCGCTCGACCTTGATGTAATTCTTGCAATAAAGATGCATCAACAACACCATAATCAGTAATTGATAGCTCTAAGAGCTTCTCGTCAATCTGACGACACCAGAGATCGATGCGACCACCAACTTCCGATCGCCCACAAGCAAACAGCAACAACTCATTTAAAATCATCTCCATCTTGGCAATGTCACCACCAACGACCACATTGGCTTGGTTATGCACTTGCGACCAGATTTGACGTTGTTTTATGAGCAAATCAACCCTCTCTAAAGCCCGTTTGAGCATACCCGCTAAGGGTGCAGTTTCATAATTGGGACGCAAGCGCCATTGCTCTTTGCGGATAATCTGCGGTAGTGGTGATAGTGAACCCTGTAATTGCTTAAGAGAACTTTGCAACGTAATGTTGTTAATTCCTCCCGTAGCATTGGCACGCGCATCAGCATCTAATAAACGCTGCACTCCATTACTAACAGTGCGATAGATATCTTCTAGACGACGATGCTTATACCAATTAAGTCGCTCAAGTTCTTGCCGATTGTGTTTGAGATGCTCAACTAGTAATAGATGACGACGCGACCATGCAAGTTGGTTGGCAAGCATATTAAAAGCTTGCAGTTGGCGATCAATCCATCTGCGCCCTACGCGATCGGCGACCAAAATCATTCCTGTCGGTTGATGTTCAGGAGTAGTCCGTAGAGCCGTAATCATTAAGTGTCCAAGGGCTGGGGCATTTAACCAAGCCTTAGTTTGTTCTGGCAAGTCATGAATACTAAGCGGCAGAATTCCTTCACTTTGAATCGCCCACTGTGCAAGTGGATCTTCTTCGATCGCAATTAAAGTTTCGTTAATTGAGAGCTGATATTCATCACGGCTGGCAAATACTGAGGCAATTTGTCCACCTTGTCTCCCTGGTAGCCATACTACTAGTACCGCTAAGGGGGATTGCGTAACCTGAGCCATTAATTGTGTAGCCGTGTTATGTAGCTTCTCCAGAGTGTTGCACTGTTGGAGTGCGACTAAACCAAACTGAACAGCTTGATGAGACTTTTGACGCTCATCGGATAAACGCTGCAACTCATTTTGGTGGACGATTAAACCAATCTGCTGCGCAACAGCTTGCACCATTTCTCTTTCTGGACGAGACCATGTGCGGGGTGCTTCGTGACCAACAGCGAGGATACCTTCAAGTGATTTTCCAATCGAAGTACTACTAACAATCATCGATCGCACATCCAGATCAATTAATGAATCTCGCCATGCGAGAAACTTAAAATCACTATCAAGATTCTCGACAGTTGCCGCATCGTTAGATTGCTCCATCATTTGCACATCAACGGGAGCTAAGCCTGGCAAAAGCGTAGGGAGAGGACGACGATTTTTTGGGTGATACTGAAAATCAATCTTAAACACATCATTGTCTTTGTCGTAGGTTGCCACCCAAAAACGCTCTAGCCTTAGTCGATTACATAGCTGTTCCGCTGCTTGATCGAGAGCGGTTTGCCAATCATGATCGGAATATATGGCTCTAGCAATCCCTGCGGTGAGAATTTGGTCAGAAGCAATGCGATCAAGGGTTACTTCCATCTCTTCTAAAGGTGCAGTAATCGCTGCTAGTTGCGCTGCACCGCGAACAAAATTTCGCTCGTCATCAGTCCAAAGACGTGGCGCATCACCTTCCACTGACAAAAAGCCTAGAAGATCCGATTGAAAAAATATGGGTGCAATAATTATCGAGACTGCCCCAAATTGTTCCATAACCCGATTGCTAACTTCGCCTTTAGTCATAGACTTGGCATCGACGACCACTACCATCTGATCTTTAGATAGAGTCTGATACAAACTAGGCGCATTTTGAACGGTGACTCCAGCCGTATTGTCAACTGCTTGCTTGGATTTTGGACCAGGTTGTCGATTGGCAATCCGTCGCCAGAAATATTGATGTTCACGTTCAAACCAATAAATATTAGTATGATCGGGCATGACAAAGGCATGGGTTTCCTGCACGATCTCCTCAAGTCGTTCGGTCAGTGCAGGAATATTACGGATTTTGGAGAGAATTTGTAGTAGTGGTTCATCGGGGCGCTTGGCATTGTGATGATGCCACTCGTCGTCAAGGCGGCTAAGGGTCGCGCCAAGAGTCCCCAGAACAACGGAGAGTCTGGCTCTTTCTTCGTTACGTGGAGTGACATTCCACAGATTTGAGCCAAGGAGAACCACGCCAAAACTGCGATCGCGATGATAGATCGGCCAAAGCAATGTGCCTTGAATATCAAATTTTTGGGCTAGTTTTTGCCATTCACCACTACGTTTTTCTTGCCGCAAATCTGCGATCGGCACTGGCTTACGCTGCAAAATCACCTGATCGAGTAAATCCCCCGCATTAAGCGCAAATCTCTCTTTTAAAAATTTAATCTCGCCCGCAGGTGTCGTCCCACCTTTACCCGTCAGTCGATGGTTTTCTGCGTCATAAAGCCCAATCCAGATCAATTTGTACTCAAAATTGTCGCGAAGATAATCGAGTGTTGCGGTCAATAGGTTATCGATACTGTCTTCATCACGCAAGAACTGCATGATTCGCCCAAGGTTAACAAATTGGCGATCCCATGGGTTAGCTCCTGCCTGACTCATATTTTTGCCCTGACTTTTTTAGACTTAGGAATGGCTAGAGCGATATAGAGAAACAAATGAAATTTTTTAGAAATTAAGTTTATAAAGAGTATCTCAACATAATCGTACAATCTTTAGCTCAGAAAGTCAGCTACAAGCCATGCTTTTATTACTTTTATTAACTGATTTTATTAACTTTTATACCATTCTTCGTAAAATCACAACTAACTTCCGATTAACCACTCTAGCGATCGCTCGCCAATTTGCAGAGGAATGCTCACAGCTTTGCCAAGACGAGGGCGTTCTTTGGTGATTTCGATAAATTTTTGTACTTGTTCGACTACGCCCCAATCACTCAAATAAGACGCAATTGTGTCCAGATGCTGAATAAATTCAGTCTCACTCATTAGGAAGGACTGTTGCTCTTGATAGCGCCACATTACTTGCAGAAAAATTTTCCCTTGAGTCTTGCGTAATTGTACGTCATAGGAATAATCCCATTTATTTGCGATCGCCTGACGAAGTTCTGAGCCTGTCATAGTTTCTTAATTTTTTGCTTAACACATCTTACCTTAACGGCGATTTGGATTAGGCTTTGCTGACAATGATGTAGACAATGGCGCTTTGCGCCACTATCTACATCATTGCTTTATTTAAATTTCCATGAGTATTTTGCAATAATTGCTCGGCGGTATCAACATCTACACTTTGCCAATGCATTAATAAAGCTAATTTAACCCGCTTGCCCGATCGCTCTAATAACTTTGCGGATTCCTCACGACTGAGTGAGGTGAGGTCACTAATGATCCGAATGGCACGATCTTCGAGTTTACTATTGGTGACCGAGACATCGATCATCCGATTGCCATAGACCTTACCTAGCTGCACCATTACCCCTGTCGAAACGGTATTTAAAACTAATTTTGTGGCTGTACCTGCCTTGAGTCTGGTCGATCCCGCTAAAATTTCTGCGCCAACTAAGGGGCGAATTTCGATGTCGTATTGGATCGGAAATTGGTCGGGCGGTACACAGCAAAAAAAGATGGTTTTTGCGCCCCGTTGTTTGGCCGCCTTAAGCGCCCCATGTACATAGGGTGTAGTGCCGCCTGCGGTAATGCCAAAGACGACATCGCGATCGCAAATATTTCTTTCAGCGATCGCATCCGCGCCATCGTCTTCACGATCTTCGAGAGCTTCGGAGCTGCGTACCATCGCGCTCAGCCCACCCGCTAAGATTCCTTGAATTAATTCAGGATCACTACAAAAAGTGGGTGGACATTCGGCAGCATCTAGCACGCCCAGCCGCCCACTCGTGCCAGCGCCAACATAAAACAATCTGCCACCATGGTTGATCGCCTCAGCAATAGTCGTAATTGCGACTGCGATCGCCTCTTTTTCTTGTCCAACCGCCGCCACCGCCTTGGCATCTTCTTGATTAAACAGTTCGACGATTTCTAAAGCACTGAGCCGATCCAAATTTTGACTGTAAGGATTTGCTTGCTCTGTTAACAAATATCCGCGATCGCTATTTTTAATTGCACTATCTATTGCACTCACTGACCAAATTCAACCCTTGCTTTTTCAACAATTTCTGCGGTAATCGTATCACTACCTGCGGCTTGAGCAAGTTGTTCGATTCTTTGGCGAGCTTGAGATCGCACAAAATAGGGGATATTTTTATACTTGACTTTAGCCTCGGCAGTCCAAGTTAAGCCCTCATCATAATCTGAGTTTTGCATGGTTTTTTCGATAATTTGCGATCGCTAGTATGTCATCACCCTCGTTGTCAACAAAAATTACTTTGCGTAGATTTACAATCCTGTTTTAAAACCGAAATTATCCAAGCCCCAAAAAACTATGGCGCACGCTGCGCGTGCGCCATAGTTTTTTGGGGCTTGTGTTTTATACCCGACTAATTTAGTCTGGTATATTTGACGACTATTTATCCCTGTGTTAAAGTTCATTTCAATAAAGAAATCAAACAAAAACTTTTAGCGACTAAAAGGACGACCAAGAACATGACTGCAACTATTGCTTCTCCTTACACCAGCGAGCGCGTTGACACCTTCACTAATCTCAAGTGCAAAGAATGTGGTGCAGAGTACGAAGCTAAGGCGATGCACGTTTGCGAACTGTGCTTTGGTCCTTTAGAAGTTGCTTATAACTACGATGTGATCGCTTCCAGAGTCAGCCGTGAAACCATTCAAGCTGGCCCCCTCTCAATTTGGCGCTATCGTGATTTCCTCCCAGTCAAAACTGAAAACTACATTGATGTATCCACAGGCATGACTCCTTTGCTCAAGGCAAACCGCCTTGCCAAGCGCCTCGGCATCAAAAATCTCTACATTAAAAACGATGCCGTAAACATGCCCACCTTGAGTTTCAAGGATCGCGTTGTTTCTGTAGCCCTAAGCCGCGCCCGTGAACTTGGTTTCACGACTGTAGCTTGCGCCAGTACTGGAAACCTTGCCAACTCTACCGCCGCGATTGCCGCCCATGCAGGGCTAGAGTGTTGTGTCTTCATTCCCTCTGACCTCGAAGCTGGCAAAGTCCTCGGTACAACCATCTACAATCCCAAAGTTTTCTCGGTACATGGCAACTACGACCAAGTAAACCGCCTTTGCTCAGAAGTCGCCAATACTCACGGTTGGGGCTTTGTAAATATCAACTTACGTCCTTACTATTCTGAAGGTTCTAAGACCCTCGCCTATGAAGTCGTCGAACAACTCGGCTGGAAACTTCCCGATCACATCGTGGCTCCTCTGGCTTCTGGATCACTGTTTACGAAGATTTACAAGGGCTTCAATGAATTTGTGAAGGTGGGCTTAGTTGACGACAAGCCTGTTCGCTTTAGTGGCGCACAAGCTGAAGGTTGTTCGCCGATCGCGGCTGCTTTTAAAGAAGGTCGCGACTTCATCACTCCTGTTAAGCCTAAGACTATTGCTAAGAGTCTTGCGATCGGGAATCCTGCGGATGGCATTTATGCGATCGACATTGCTCATAAGAC
>CASBRC010000491.1 GCA_949128015.1 Synechococcales cyanobacterium PMM_0003 | reverse complement strand
CCCCCAGCCCCTCTCCCGTAGGAGAGGGGAGCAAGAGTGAGAACGACTTCCCCGATCAAGAAGCCCTCACACCCAGCCCCTCTCCCGCAGGAGAAGAGGGGAGCAAGAGTGAGCACGACTTCCCTGATGTGGTGATGATCGATGGAGGGAAGGGACAGCTTTCATCGGTGATGAAAATTATTGATAAGTTAGGGTTGCGCGATCGCCTAACTGTAATTAGCCTTGCCAAAAAGCGCGAAGAAATTTTCTTGCCAGAGCAGTCAGAGCCACTAATTAGCGGCGATCCAGAAAGAGCAGGAGTGCAGATGTTACGGCGTTTACGCGATGAAGCTCACCGTTTTGCGATAACTTTTCATCGCAAAAAATGCAGCCAAAGAATGCAGCGATCGCATCTCGATCAAATCACAGGATTAGGACACCATCGGCAAAAAATCCTGCTCGAAAAATTCCATTCTGTCGATTATATTCGTCAAGCCACAGTTGAACAGATCGCCGAAACCGACGGTATCGGTAAAAAGTTAGCGCAACATATTTATAATCATTTCCATCTAGCAACAACTTAGCATTTAGCAATCTTGGCGGTGCTTTGCACCGTCTAGATTAATATCAAAACCCATAAAAATCATAAAAAGCAAATGGCATACAGCAATTTCACACTAAGACAAGTCGAAAAAGACTTTCACTTAACAATCGAAGAAAAAGTTGACTTGTTTGCTCATGTAAATGCGATCGCACCTAGTAATGAACTCAAACTTATTCTCGCTGAAAATATTCCTCTGGCACTTGCCATTAACACTGAAAAAGCGCGATCAGAATTCCTGATCGCTCCCACATTGTTAGAGCTAAGAAGGCGATCGAACATTCCCATTAGTCTATTTTCTGGGACAGAATTTAGCATTAGTCCAGAGCAAGGGCTGACAGGTTATTGCGATTATTTGATCAGCCTATCCAAACAACAACTAATGATTAGCGCCCCAGTAGTTGCCATTGTCGAGGCAAAAAATGAAGACATTAAATCAGGATTAGGGCAATGTATTGCCGAAATGATAGCTGCACAATTGTTTAACAAACTAGAAAACAACGACATTGACACAATTTATGGCATCGTCACTTCAGGCGAAATATGGAAATTTCTCCAAATAACTGAACAAACAGTAACCATCGATCTCTCTGACTATTACATCACTGACATTGACAAAATTATTGGGGTTCTTTTGCATTTTATTCCCACAAATGTTTAAGGCGCTTAGCACTATAATTATGTCCAAAAAGCTGTAGCGGACGCGCAGCCTCCGCTACAGCTTTTTGGACTTTAAGGTTTCTTTTACCTACCTATTTGTTGAATAGTAATTTGCTTTCTTTATCCCAGTTACGATACATCCAAATTACGGTGTACCAGTTCATGTAAATCCGAAAGATTTCCATGGCAACTTCTGATTTATTGCGATCGCAAAGCCATGTTAATAACGGCTTGAGCGTGCGATCGTTGAGTGTCCCGCCAAGAGTAAGAATCCCCCAGAGTCCTAAATGTAGCCAAGTTTTTTGAATCATTAACTTGACTTCCCATGTCGGATGTTTTTGATAGAAAATAATGCTCATCCGACCGCGTTGCTCCTCTAAATCCAACAAGCGGGGCATCTTATCGATAGAGAATGGCGCGTGATAGTGAAATGCGATCGCACCTGCACAGGTAACCCGCTTTAAACCTAATTTTTTAACCCGCATTCCCAACTCAAAATCTTCCCATCCATACTGAAAGAACCCCGTATCAAATTTTCCTGCTTCAAGTAGCCATTTACGCCCGATCGCTAAGTTACAAGTATCAAATAGCGCGGCCGTAAAAAATGGAACTGAAGAAACAGACTCAGAATCAGGAGCTTCAAGATTACTAGTGTCGATGATCCGTCCGTAGCTGTAAACTTTTTCGCCTTGGGCTAGGGCTTCGGTATGGGCTTGGAGATATTCAGGATTGACCGTGATATCACTATCGACAAACGCAATATATTTACCGATCGCAGAGTCAATGCCATAATTACGGGCTGTAGCGGCGGCGGCATGATTTTGCGTTAATAGTCGTAAGTGCGGATAGCGATCGCAATTAGTTCTCAAAAATTCCACCGTGCCATCCGATGAACCGTCATCAATGACCAGAATTTCATAGGGCTGGTTGATGGTCTGTTTTTCTAGGGCTGCCAGACATTTTTGTAAGATTGGCAGGCGGTTATAGGTGGGTACAACCACCGACCACAACATTTCCGACACAGTATTTCTCCTTCGCGATCGCAAGCTTCTGCAAATATAACATTGACATATATAATTTGGGCTAGTGGTGGAAGAAGTATGGATAAGGCGATAGCGATCGGGCAAGAACTATAATCGGCAAGCAAGGAACTTCAGCAAATCATCATTGATGCGTTTGTGAATACCCTTAAGCCACTCTCCCACGAATATGAGGAAGAAGAATTGCTCACCGAAAGCATGATTTATAACAGCTCATTTCTAATCGATTGAGACAAAGAACCTGAATTTGCGATCGCAGTTGAAGCGCTCGATCAACAATTTAAAAACCATCTCCGCATCCGTATACAACGATTTCACCGCACCATACAATTTTGTGAATGTAGAGAGAGAATAAATTGTATTCGTGGCATGGCAATACCTCAAGTTACTCATGCTTTATTCATATAAATATTTGCGATCGCATTAGCCATGTTTTGAACTAAAAATTCTTCAGAAATTGTATTTGAGCCAGCTTTAGCGATATTTTGCAGTGTGTCTGGATTTTGAATTGCAAAGTCCATAATTTTGCTGATTTCTTCAATATTCTTGGGCTGTACTAAATAGCCGTTAACATTAT
>CASBRC010000490.1 GCA_949128015.1 Synechococcales cyanobacterium PMM_0003 | reverse complement strand
TCTAGAAAAAGTTTGCAGTAATACTTACGACAGCCGTACAACTAGCGTTAGGCTCTAATACAGTCAAATGCTCTTTAGTATTAAGAGCATTACGAGTTGCGCTCCAAGGCTCAAGGCAATAGAACTCTTTGCCCTTCACTGTCCAAAACACAAGATAGGTATAAAAATCATCGTAATCGATCGCAATTTTAAGTTTGCGATCGTTATCAACCACTGAGGTTGAGCGACTAGAAAGTTTGCCAAACACAGAATCAATCTCATCTTGCTCAAAATTAAACTTGCCATCAAAAGCAAAGCTCTCCTTAGTGCGATTGTCTTCATAGCTTGCCGAAGGGATATTTGCTTCGATCTGACTTTTATCGCCGCAGAGAAAATAAGGATGGAATCCAGAAGAGAAAGGCATCTGCGTAGACGAGAGGTTTTTGTATTCTTGGCGAATTTCCAAAGTGTTTCCACGCAACACATAGGTAAATAAGACATTGAAATCAAACGGATAGACAGCCTTCGTTTGCTCGTTACTAGTTAGCTCAACGGTTACACTTGCTCCACCTTGATTACTCTCTGCTGTGACAGTCCAAGGTAACTCACGCGCAAAGCCATGCTGTTTAATGTTGAAATCTGTGCCATCAACATTGTAAGTATTATTGGGCAAGTTACCGCAGAGTGGGAATAAGATCGGGTTGCCACCTCTAACACTCAGATCGGGATGAGTGAATCGCTCAATATCAAGATAGAAAACTTCTTGTCCGTTAATACGCCAGCTCGTCACAAGGCCGCCGCGCTCTGGCACAACTTCTATTTGAGAATTCGTGCTGTCGTCAGACAAGATATAGGTGTTATATTGCTTTTGCTGAGAAGAAACTGTATACACAAATTTTGCCTTGTAACATTGCAGAAATAATTATAGCTGTCGCTACAGTAGTTAAAAACCCAATTTTTTATAAAAGTCCTGCGAAGCAGGACTTTTATGTTTAGACAGGGCTACTTTCTATCTACACAGCCAAATGGATAAGCCGTGTGATAAATGCGATCGCGTTTTCCAAATAATTTATAGCGATTGTCACGAATCTGAATATAGGTAGAGTCTCCAAGGGATTTAAGAGGTGAGATCGCCCGATATGACGAGATCAACAAATTACCCATTGGTAACAACCGCGCAATTTCTTCAGCCGCCTCACTGCCCTGCCATCTTTGCTTATCATTTTTGCGATCGATTAAGATCATTCCCATTTCACAATCATTAGGCGTTACATTAAATTGCATCAGATTCTCTTGATCTTGCATAGGAATGTAACAAAATAGGCTGCCGCGATCAAACTTCTCTAAAAGCCTGACAAAATTAACACAGAGATTGCAATTTCCGTCATAGATGACAACGTAAGACATAGTTAAACAAACCAACTAATTTTTTAGAACTTACAAGGTCCCTTCGTCCCATTAGGACAAACTGTCTTCTCATCAGTTTTTGGCAACTTACTTTTATCAAAAGCTACACCAGTCAGATTAATACCATTGAGCTTAGCTCCACTCCAGTTAGTCCCATTCACCTGACCTCTAGATAGATTTGCTCCACTCAGGTCGGTATTAGTCATGTCAGTATAGTTGAGCTTAACATTAGATAGATTGGCCCGTTTCAGGCTAGTAAAACTCAAATTCAAGCCTGATAGATCTTGACTAGATAAATTGCGACCTTCACGAGGCTCATTGACAATCTGCCAAGCTAGCAAAGTCGTCGCACTAAATTTTGTGGCTTCTTCAGTTCCTTGAGCACCAATTTTAGAATTTTTTAAGTTAGCGCCTTCCATTTTAGCCCCAACAAAGTTAGAGCGTGTCAGGTCTGCACCCGCAAGATCAACAAGATTCATTTGAGCGCTATTGAAGTCTGCCCAAATCACACTGGCTTGAATTAATCTTGCTCTACTTAAATTGGCTTTAGTAAAGTTCACTCCATTAATGTTTGCCTCCTTAAAATTTGCGCCAACAAGACTAGCATCTTGCATCTTCGCCCCTGTAAGAATGGCTTTGCTGAAGTCAACATTATCGAGTTTAGCTCCCTTAAAGTCCACATTGGTAAAATCTTTACCACTAGCATCTTTAAAGAGTCCCCAGCGTAACCCTAAATCGAAGATAGGTCTATTAAGCAGACTATAGAGCAGGAAAGCACCACCGATCGCACCTAATCCGATCGCAGGAATTTTGAGATAGTTGTTCCAAAGTGACTCCAAGGTGATGGTAGGCAGCGTTAATTTGGGCTTACTAGAAGGAGCAGATGGAGACTGCTCTAATGAATGGTTATAATCTCCATAATTATCTTCGGTAAATCGATTGAAATCAATTTGATCGGAGGTCGTTCCCATACGTGCTTGCGTAGAATCGCCAAAACTCGGCATTGGGTTACGGCGATCACGAGGAATTTCCCTAGTTTCACTTACATTTGTTGAGTCAGAACGCGAAGCAATGGGATTGCTTCTAACTCGGGAAGGTAGTTCTCTACCCTGAGGACTAATAGTGGTGATACTGTCAGACAAATCACTACTATCTAGTAAACCTGACCAATCAGTATTGTCATCATGAATTTCCAAGCCAATCTCGTTAAAATCAGGCAGATTAGTCTCTTTACGTTTAGGCATGCCAGAAGAGTTACGTTCTCTATTCTCTCTTCCTTGTGAGGTTCTTCCCGCAGATACTCCAGCAATTGGAGGCATTGTATTGCTCATATCGGAATAGGAGGAGCCAGTTGATGCTCGACCTCCAGAAAGTACTGTATCCGCATCTAATAAATCTGACCAAGCTTCGTCAATCGAAGCCATAGGTTTGCGATTTCTCTGTTGATCTGATTGAGCATGAAATTGATCAAAATCATCTTCTTCATTTCTATTGCCAATTCTATTTTGGGGCTGTACTTGAGCGCCAGTATTTACAACAGGAAATGGTGGAGTTGTTGCGCTAGGACGACCATGAGTGGGTACACGTTTAGGAGGGAGTGGTGGCAAAGAAGGTGGCGGTGGCAAGTAATTGATAGATGGAGAAGTAAGTTCTTGCTTATCAATTAGGGGAGGAAGACTCGGAGGTATTGGTGCGATCGAGGGTGTTGGCGGGGTCAATCCCGTAGATATTGGTGCAGAGCCAAACCCAGAGTCAAAACTTTCACCAATGAGCGGATCAATAACATCTAGATCGAATTCATCTAAAAAGTCGTGATTGCTGGAGTCTAGGGGGGAATTTGTAGATGATGCCAAATTCACATTTGAAGATGAGGTATTTGGAGACGGAATAATGAGTGAATTATTTGTTAACCCAAAATCATCTGACTCTGACGCAAGGTCATTTAGCAAATTATGAGCCAAAGCTTCTTCCTGAAAATTCACTTCCCCATAGCTATCGTTAAGTAAATCATTTACCAAAGCTTCATCAAATGAATCGTTTTGCGAAGCTATATTGTTAGCCAAGCCATCCTCAACATTGATTGAAGATAAATGATAGGTAAGCCCAGTATCTATATTTTCTGAAGATGAAGCACGATTTGGAGTAAGCGTTGTAGAAATATTCGCAAAATTGAAATCAGAATCAGGAACCTCTAGTAAACTGTCTTCATCAAAAGAAGCTAGATCAAAATCATCATTTAGCATACTTTCCAAACTGACATCATCATTACTACCAGCAGCAACGAATGATTCAGGAGGGTTTGCATTCCAATCAGGATTTCCCAAACCAGTGTTGACTGGTGGAACTATGCCATTGTCAAAATCTTCTACTAAACCTGAGTCAGTAAGTTGATCCGCAGCAAAATCATCCACATAGTTAGTAAAGCCCTCGTCAGTGAATTGCTCCTCAGCAAAATTATCCGTATAATCATCAAAGCCAGAGTCAGTAACTTGCTCCACAATAGATTCGCTAAAGCTTTCCCAATCAGAATCTGGAGGAATATTTTCAGAGAAACTAAATTCATTAACTTCTAAACTGGAGGCGATGTCATCATCAAGCTGATCGCCAATATCATTGAAATTAGTAAATTGTTGCTGATCGAGAATTTGTTCAGAGTTATCTAGATTGGCTAATGAGGCATCACTAAAGTCGTCATATGCTTGTGGAATCTCTAAATCAATATCCTCATAATCACTGATACTGGCACTTAGATTACTGGCATTTAAATCACTGACGTTATTTGCGATCGCCCAATTTTCATCATCAAGATTGTCGCTAAAATCAAAGCCCTCATTTGGAGATTGCTCTGTTGATCCACTCTCAACTAAACCTAATACATCATCATCAACAGTCTCTAAAAGCTGATTAGAAGCTTGCAAATAATCTTCTATCTCAACGAATTCTTCATTCCAAACTGCCTCGTTGCCAATGCTAATTTCAGCTTCTAAGCTTGCACTCCAATCAGCATTATCACTAGGATTAACAATAACTTCATCTTCTACCGATGCGTCCCAACTCATATCATGACTAATTTCGTCAGATTCAAGTCCTGTACTCCATTCATTATTCTCAATTCCAGCTTCTAATTCATTATTTATCAGTTCAAAAGGCTGTTCGTCAAAAGGCTGTTCAAAAACTTGTTCAGAGCTTAGGTCAAATCCCGACTCAAAGGGATCGACATTATTGGACAGATCAAAGCCACTGTGTTCTCCTAGCGCTGACTGTTCCATATTTGATGCATTTTCCCAGCTATCAAATTCACCAAAAGCATTATCAATAGATGCGGATGTCATCAGATCGGGATCTATGCTAGGATCACCACCCCAAACAGCATCATCGATCGCATTTTCTGAGATTTGCCCCCAATCATTAGTAAATGCATTATCAACTGACTCGTCAATAATTGCAGACTCAAGGTTGGACGAATTACTCGACCATATCTCATCTTCAGTTACATTTGAATCCAATGAATCTAAAGGTTGCACTGTTTCAAATGCGTTATCTGTCTCATTGCCAAATGCTATGTCTAGACTACTAACTTCCTCTGTAAATATTAGATCATGACCAGTTTCTAGTTCTAGACTATCAATTTCTTCTGTAGTCGATAAACCTTGGACTGTGTTTTGAAGATAATCCTGATTTTCAAAATCTTCAACTAGCTGATCAAACTGAGCTTCATCAGAAAGCTCTAAATCCTCAACCAATAAGTCCTCTGGATAATCAGTCTCAGTCAGCCGATCTTGAATTGGATCATCATTGCCAGAGAACTCTTCTGCCCCTAAAAAATCCGAAATTTGAGTTGATACTTCATAAGATTTATTGACTGTATCAAGAATAGGCTCACTAGACGGCTGATTAAAGTTGTCGTCTAATATTTCTGAAATAAGATCCCATTCATGATCATTTTTACTATTACTCAAATCAAAACTTGAGTTATCGCTATCATCTAATAATTCCGCAAGTCCATTGATCTTAACTTCAACATTTTCAATCTCATTCTGTACTTCATTAATATTGAAGGAATCGGAAGTATCAAATCCTAAAGAATTTAGATCGGAAAAATCAGAACCTTCTAAAAAGTCCAGCCCGTCTAAGCCTAGATCATCGTCTAGGCTATCCACTATGTTATCTGACTGAAGTATTGTCTGAGGCTGACCGATGTTTTGGTATGAAGGCTCGTCTTTGACATTAATTCTCGGATTATCCATTCTTGTATTGAGATCAGTCACAATTAACCAGTCAATATTGCCAACTTCATCAGCATTATTAGTAGCATTACTGCCAGAACTATTTGATGTATTTTTTGAAGAAGGAGATCGATCAATTGCATCATCTAAGCCTAGCGATCGCAACCATTCTATATCTTCAATATCATTGTCAGATAATTGATCATTAGATACTTGAGAAGATGTGGTTGCTGCTGATTGACTTGTGCCAGATTTGTTCTCTGGATATCCGCCAATTCGCGTACTAATATCCGATATAATCATCCAATCAACATCAGCAGCATCAGACTGTACTGGTTGATTTTTATCTGGTTCGTTAGCGCCTTGACTTTTATGGGGGATATTTTTGTTGGAAGCCATGAATCAGTCCTCAGCATTATGTTCGGGCTTGCACCGCTTAGGCGCTTTATACGATTAGCTCGTAATTTATCGTATACATTGATTTTGCTGCAAGTCATAGCTTAGCAATAACATCAATGTGGTTTTAACAGATAATGATTCTATCAGTAAATCTCAAATCAATAGCAATAAGCGTTTTATTCTAGGCTCTCGAAACCTTAAATTATTTCTTCGCATACAAAGTCTAAGCTAATCTTAACAAATCAAAGCCTTGACGATATTAAACCCAAAACCCAGAAAGCTATAGCTTTTTGGGTTTAATTATGCTTGCCTGCTTAGTCACACTAGCATCAAGGAAGATTTAAAAACGCCCCAATTTTTGTAGCAGCTTCTCGCAAGACTTCAGGTGGATGTACTAAAGCAAATCTTACATAGCCTTCGCCATGCTTACCAAATCCCGACCCAGGGGCTAGGGCGATACCAGTAGCCTTAATCAAGTCTAGACAAAATTTAACCGAATCATGGGCATAGCGGTCGGGCAACTTTGCCCAGAGATACATCGTAGCAGTAGGATTAGGGATTTCCCAGCCGTTCGCTTTGAGTGACTCAATCATCACATCTCGCCGCTCTCGAAATGTCGCAACCACACGATCAATTGAGACTCGATCGCCCGAAAGTGCTTTGATTGCACCGCGCATGATGCCTTGATATTGATTGAAATCTACTACAGCTTTGATTTGACGTAGAGCCTTAATTAGGTCGCGATTACCGATCGCAAAACCGACTCGAAACCCACCCATATTGTAAGACTTGGACATGGTGAAAAATTCAATGCTGACACTGCGATCGCGATCGGCCTGCAAAACCGATGGCGGCATCGATCCATCAAAGACTAAGTCGAGATAAGGAAAATCATGAACTAACGTAAGATGATGCTGTTGACAAAAACTGACGGCAGATTCAAAAAATTCCAGAGAGGCTGTTGCCGTAGTGGGGTTGTGGGGATAGCTCAACACCATCATTTTTGCTTGCGCTAAGACTGCCGTAGGAATATCGGCAAATACTGGCAGAAAATTATTTTTTTCTAGCAATGGCATTCCATACACCTGACCACCAGCCAAATGGATGCCGCCGTAATGCGATGGATATCCCGGATCTTGCAATAGGGCAAAATCATTAGGATTAAGTAAAGCAAGCGGTAAATGGGCTGTACCTTCTTGGGATCCGATCAATGGTAATACTTCTGTCTCTGGATCAACCTTGATCGCAAATCGTTGTTGCATCCATGCCGCCACTACCTCACGAAATTCCAACGTGCTACCAAAAAGTGAATAACCATGGGTATGGGGATCATTTAAGGACTTTGCGATCGCCTCTAAAATAAATGCATCAGTTGGCAAATCGGATGAACCCAGTGACATGTCAATGACATTCATTCCTGAGGCTTTGACCTGACTTTTGGCGCTGTCCATATCGGCAAAAACATTGGACTGTAACGATTGAAGGCGATCGGCAAATTGCATAACTTAGCAAATATATTAAGTAATAGAAGGGGCGGCGCTACGC
>CASBRC010000489.1 GCA_949128015.1 Synechococcales cyanobacterium PMM_0003 | reverse complement strand
TGTGCCTTATCCGCTTTTTGTAGTGTTTATCCTTAGAGCTGGCGCTGTAAATTTTAGCCCCAGCGAAATACTGCTGAACCCCAGCTTAAACCTGCCCCAAAACCTGCGATCGCAATTAGATGGTCGGGTTGAATTTTGCCTGATTTCACCCATTCATCGAGTGCGATCGGGATCGAGGCTGCGGAAGTATTGCCATATTTGCCCATATTGCTGACAGCCTTAGCAGGATCGATCCCAAAGCGGTTAACTACAGCATCAATAATCCGTTGATTGGCTTGATGCAAAATTAGCCAATCGAGATCGTGTACTTCCAGATGAGCATAGTGCAAAGACTTTTCGATCACTTCAGGCACTCGCCGCACTGCAAACCGATACACTTCTTGACCATTCATACTGATTGGCTCAAAGGTACTCCGCCCCGAATAATTGATATTCAGGAATTCGTTGCCTTTGCCGTCGCTGCGCATCTCGAAGCCTAAGAGGTTATTTTCAGGTTTAATTTCGCTGCTGGCTTGCAACACTACCGCCCCAGCCCCATCGCCAAACAAAATACAAGTGCGTCGATCTTGCCAATCCACCCATCGCGACAGCACATCCGCGCCAATAAGCAAGACATTTTTGTAAACGCCTGTGCGGATATATTGTGATGCCGTGACTACGCCAAACACAAACCCAGAACAAGCCGCCACCAGATCAAAAGCTACGGCTCGTTCTGCTCCTAAGATTTTCTGAACTCGCCCTGCTGTCCCAAACAAGTCATCACTAGTCGAGGTTGACAAAATAATCAGGTCAATATCGTCGGGTGTCAGTCCTGCGGCTGCGATCGCATTTTGTCCAGCCTTAGCCGCCAGATTTGCCACTGAGTCATCCTCTCCGTCAGCTACATGACGTTCTCTGATACCTGTCCGTGAGGCGATCCACTCATCAGTAGTATCTACCATTTGGGCAAGATCGTGATTAGTAAGCACGCGATCAGGAACGGCGGAACCGCTTCCGATAAAACGTACTCCAAGGAGAGAAGATGCAGGATTAGTCATGGGCTGTATTGGATCTGAATGGCTGGCTCAAAATGGTTACAGCGCTTTGCGCTGAAGTAAAAGGTGGTTAAGTCGGTGGATCATCAGGCGTGTCATCAATCGCAGGAACAGATACCTTTGGCTTAATTTGACCACGAATGCGCTCAAGTACTTCATTATCGACAGCATCCTTAGCAACACGGATAGCGTTACGAATGCTGACGGCGTTAGAGCTACCGTGACTAATCACGCAAATACCCGCTACACCAAGTAGCAGTGCGCCGCCATACTCATCGGCATCAATGCGCTCTTTCACCTTTTTTAGGTTCGGTTTCAAGATTAATGCGCCGAGCTTACCCCGCCAACCTTTAGGCAATTCTTCTTTGAGGATCTGCATGACGGCATTACCGACACCCTCGGCAAATTTGAGCACAATATTGCCCGCAAAACCATCACAGACGATCACATCAAACTGACCTTTAAGAATATCGCGCCCTTCGGCATTGCCTGCAAAGGTGATCTGGGGATTGTCTTGCAGCGCTTGGTGAACCCGAATTGCAAGTTCATTGCCCTTACAAGCTTCTTCGCCAATATTTAGCAAACCAACTTTCGGATCTTGGATACCGATCGCATATTTACTATACAGCGATCCCATAATCGCAAATTGCTCTAAAAACTTAGGGCGACAGTCTACATTTGCACCGACATCAAGCAGCAATACTGGTTTGTGGGCAACCTGTGTGGGGAATAATGCGCCGATCGCAGGGCGATCTACTCCCGGCAAGCGCCCCAACCGTAGGAGAGCCGCCGCCATCGCCGCGCCAGAATGTCCTGCCGAAATCACCGCATCGGCTTGCTTGCGCTTAACTAAGTTCATCGCGACTGCGATCGAGGAGTTAGGCTTACGCCGTAAGCCTTCTAGGGGTTCATCATCCATTTCGATAATGCCTTCTGATGGCACGATCTCAAGGCGATCGCTTTCTTGATAATTATGTTGTTTGAGATAATTCGCGAGAATATCGCGATCACCAACTAGCGCTATATCCACACCCAATTGGATTTGAGCTAATATTGCTCCTTCAATTATTTCGCGTGGGGCAAAGTCCCCACCCATCGCATCTACTGCAATTCTCACGTTTTGCGATCCTGTCTGCGTTTTATGACTAAAACTGTAAAGAATTTTATTAAACCTTGCAAAAATTTTAACAGTTTGAGTAACTTAACCTATCAGGATCGCTCAAAATATTTGAAATCGTCTGTAAAAACTTAAAACCCAAAAAGTAGTGGTACACGCTGCGCGTGCGCCACTACTTTTTGGGTTTAATTATGCTTGCGTACTTAAATGGAAGGCTGTTGTTTATGCCATTCCGTTGACTGCTCGTAGCCATAAGCAACTTGCAGCAATACATCCTCTCGCAAAACATTGGATATCATCTGTAACCCGATTGGCATGCCCTTTGAGTCAAATCCACAGGGAATACTAATCCCTGGTAAGCCAGCAAGGTTCACAGGAATAGTCATTAAATCCGATAGATACATTCCCAATGGATCTTCAGTTTTACTGCCTGCTTTAAAAGCGGTAGTTGGCGCAGTCGGACAAACTAAAACATCCACTTGCTCAAAAGCTTTTTGGAAATCTTGAACGATCAAAGTCCTGACCTTCTGAGCTTTGATGTAATAAGCATCGTAATACCCAGCCGAGAGAACATATGTCCCGATCATGATCCGCCGCTTCACTTCTGCACCAAAGCCTTGTTCGCGAGTATTTTCATACATACTCAGTAGACTTTCCGCATTTTCGTCGCGGAAACCATACTTTACGCCATCGTAACGAGCGAGGTTAGCCGACGCTTCTGAGGGCGCGATGATGTAATAGGTGGGTAGTCCATAACGGAATCGCGGGCAAGAAATTTCATAGACTTCTGCGCCCATGTTTTCCATATGTGCGATCGCATTTCTTACGGCTACTTCTACTTCGCTATCTAAGCCTTCGCCAAAGGTTTCCGTAATCACACCAACTTTTTTGCCCTTAAGTGACTGAGTTAAATCTGGTGTTAATAAAGCTGCATAGTCAGGCACTGGAGCATTAATGCTAGTCGAGTCCTTGGGATCGTAACCTGCGATCGCACCTAGAAAAATTGCTGCATCTTC
>CASBRC010000488.1 GCA_949128015.1 Synechococcales cyanobacterium PMM_0003 | reverse complement strand
GAGTAGGGCATCCCCGATAGACCAGCCATTGGTCCTGCAAAAATTCGCAAGATTGCAATAAAGCGTCCAAAAAAGACGGCGCGATCGGCACTCCCGCGAAATTTCTCACGGGCGATCGCAATTTCATCGGGGGGCATCCGAAATAATTTACCGATTTTTTCTAAAGCTGGCAACCCGCCCCAACGTCCTAGCCAATAGCCCGCACTGTCTCCTAAGATCGCTCCTGCGACAGTGCATAGCAAAACTAGTGGATAGCGCAACTCGCCATTTCCAGCCAAAAAGCCAGCCACTAAGGTGATTGTTTCCCCTGGCAGTGGGATACCTGCATTCTCCAGCATGATGCCAAAGAAGACGATCCAGTATCCATACTGCTGTGTCCATTCTTGAATAATTTCTAGCGAAAAAAACTCAAAATGCATGAGTTATGACTCAAAGTTTAATTGGTTAAATTGTTTATAAAAAATTGTTACTTTTTGTATCATTATAGGCGCTTATAAGCCAAAAAACAGGCAACACTGCAAAAAATCAGTATCAAGCAGATGCACGTAATAAATAACCAAACCCAAAAAGCTGTGGTGCACGCTGCGCTTGCGCCACAGCTTTTTGGGGTTTGTATTTAATGATGTCCATCTACTTACAAATTAATGGATATGGCGTTGACTGGACAAGCAGTAATGCATTGTTCACAAACAACACAACGCGATCGCAAAAAGTTAAGCTGAAAAGTTTTCGGATCAAGCGTAAGGGCTTCAGTGGGGCAAACACCTGTACATAAGCCACAATCGACGCAAGCCGTATCATCAATCACTATTTCGCGACCATGTAATGAAACCTCAATATCTTGCGATCGCATCCAGTCCATCGCTTCTTCAAGCTGATCAATATCACCTGATAGCTCCAGCACCATTTTGCCAACTTTGTTGGGGGCAACTTGGGCGCGAATAATATTGGCGGCAATATTAAAATCTTTGGCAAGCCGATAGGTAATCGGAATACTGATTGCTCGCTTTGGGAAAGTGAGATTAACTCTTTTTTTCATGTTTTTCGCTTTTCGACAGTTCCCGCCCTAGTAAATCAGCATAAAGTAAAGGCAGCGCGTCTGCCTTTACTTTATGCGAAAACAGACAAAAGCTGATAGACTTGCGAAGACTTTTTTGCTTATAGCAGATAGAGACATGGGCAAAATATTTATTTCCGCAGGTCACGGTGGTTTTGAGGATTCATTTCGCGATCGCAGTGAGATGACGGGTGGAGCTATGGGAAATGCTGAATTAGTGGCAACCCGTGACTTATTAATTGCTGAATTGCGATCGCGTGGAATTGCGATCGCCGCACCTAGCGATGATTTGAATTTAGATGAGGTGATCGCATGGATTAATGCAAGGGCAACAAATCAAGATGTTGCCTTGTCGCTCGATCTCTATATGGCAAGTGCTACAGAATTAAGAGGCACAAGTGCCTATTACATTACAAATAACGCATTGCGTAAACGACAAGCAGAAATACTCACTAATTCTTTAACTAAACGTGTACCCGAAATCATCAATCGTGGCGCAAAATCGGACACGATCGCAAGTATGGGCAGTTTGAGCTTTTGCCGCCAAATTTCAGTTCCTTCTATTTTGATGGAGCTAGTTTTTGCTAACAGTTCTCAAGATCGTTTACTGATGCAAACTAGACGACGTGACTATGCGATCGGTATTGCTGATGGATTGCAAGCATGGCTTAATGAAACGGCGACTACGATCCCTGTATTTACGCCATCGAACCGCCCAGATACAATCAAGCCTGTTACTTATCCAGAGATTAATATCAATCTTAATGGTCAGAGCTATGAAGAAAAAGGAATTCTCGTCTCAGGAAATGTATTTGTACCAGCCGATTTAGTTGATCGTCTTGGTTTTGAACTTAACCAGATTCCACTCTCATGTCGTCTTCGTTATCAGAGCATTGTTTATGTACAGGCAATCGCTTTACGTGAACTGAATACTTCTGTTTCTTGGGATAGCACCACCCGCACGCTCCACCTAAAAACTATTTTTAAAGTTTTCGCAGGACAAATCGATCGGATTATGGGAGTTGGCAATGCTTCAGAAGTGCAGTTACTGATGTTTCTCAAAAATAATCATGAATCTGTACTTACTAACTATGGCGATTTACCACATTTATATCGAGAAGAATCAGAAATTGAAGGCGTAAATCACGATATTGCTTTTTGCCAAATGTGTATTGAGACAAGTTTTTTGCGCTTTGGGCGAGATATTGAAGCTGAGCAGCATAATTTCGCGAGTTTAGGTGCGATCGCAAATTCTAAGACTAATACGCTTGGCGCAAGTTTTCCCGATCAACGTACAGGTGTGAGAGCGCATATCCAGCATCTCAAAGCTTACGCTAGCAATGCTCCATTATTTCAGCCAGTAGTTGCCCCACGATTCCATTTAGTCTCTAGAGGTATTGCCCCAGTCTTACATCAACTAACTGGACGCTGGACAATTGATCCTCTTTGCGATCGTAAAATCCTCGCCCTCATCCGCCGTCTCTATGAGTCCGCAGGAATTTTTTAGAGTAAATTAATACAAGCTAAAATTAGTAGTGTGATGCACGTTCATAAGTGAGCAAAAAAGATAAGTTACTAG
>CASBRC010000487.1 GCA_949128015.1 Synechococcales cyanobacterium PMM_0003 | reverse complement strand
ATAATCTCGGCTCGCTTTTGGCGCACCATGTCTGTCCGCTCTTCTAGATTGGCGCGACGTAACCGCCAAACGATATTTTCTAAATCTGCAAAGGGAATCTCATAACCTTGCAAAGGATTAGGAACTAGTCCTGTCTTTTCCTTAGAGTGCAAAATTGCTAGGGTTTCAATCGTTCCTGATGTACCGATTGCCTTTAAAGATTTAATATTTTTGTCATGCAGTAGCGATCGCAAATCTTCGGTGGGGCGTTCAATCGAACCAAGAATATAACCCAATAAGCAATCGTGATCTGTTTGAGAAATGGGATCGCTTTTTACAAATAAATCGGTTAAACGGACTGCCCCAATCTTAGTGCTACTTAGATATAACGGATCGCGCCCATCCCCCAAAATCATCTCCGTAGAGCCACCGCCAATATCCATCAAAAGATGTGGCTCATCCCTAAGTTCCATCGCTGAGATCACGCCCAAATATATGCGGCGAGCTTCCTCTTGCCCCGAAATAACTTCAATATGCAATCCTAATTCTTCATGAATGCGATGAATAAAATCAAGCCCATTAGGAGCCTCACGGGTAGCACTGGTCGCTACAGCCACAATTTCTTCAACTTTAAAAGTCCGACAGATCTCCTGACATCGCTTGAGAGCTTCTAGCGATCGCTTCATCGCAACTTCAGTCAAATTTCCTGTCTGGGCGCAACGCTCTCCTAGTCTCACTGTTGCCTTTTCGGACTCAATTACACTAAAACTAGGAATCGAAGTCTGAATTTCCACAATCACCATATGAATGGAATTTGTACCAACATCGATCGCTGCTAGAGTTTTGACATCTGAAGTCATGGGAGGTTTCCGAAAAGTATCTTACGTCATGGTAAGTGAAAAGTTGTCAGAATATAAACCAAAACCCAAGAAACTGTGGCGAACGCGCAGCGTGTGCCACAGTTTCTTGGGTTTTATTACGCCTATCTACTTACTGGTTTATAGTTTTAAGGATCGCGAATCGTTCTCCTAACTTATATATGAGTGGCATGGGAAATAAACAAGTAGTTTTAGTTGTAGATGATGAACCAGCAAATTTTGATGTCATCGAAATTTTGCTATTTAAAGAGGGATATGAGCTTCATCATAAAGATAATGGAGCAGACGCGATCGCATCTCTTGCCGAAATTAATCCTGATATTATTTTACTTGATGTAATGATGCCCGACATGGATGGCATAGAAGTATGTCAACACCTCAAAAGCAATCGACAATGGCAGCATATCCCCGTAATTATCGTCACCGCCCTATCGGATAAAGAAGACCTTGCCCGTTGTCTTGATGCTGGGGCAGATGATTTTATCAGTAAACCCATTAACAGCATCGAACTCCGCGCCCGTGTGCGATCGATGCTACGGATTAAGTCGCAGTACGATCATATCCAAGCAACAATAATGTTACGCGAAGAAATGATGCAAACCATCGTTCATGATCTGCGTAATCCTTTAATCGGTCTCGTATTGGGTTGTGATTCTCTCAAATCTCTAGATCTACCCGATCGCGCTCAAAAAAGAGTTAACCAGATCGGCAAAACCATTGAGCAAATGCGTTCACTTGTCGATGACATTTTGACGATCGGCAGGATCGAAGCCAATAAACTAATTCTCAATCGGACTAAGTTCGATATAACTGAGCTAGCAAAATCTGCGATCGCAGATTTTGAGACACTTGCCACTAGCAACCAAATTCAACTATTGGGCGAATTTACCACAGAGCCAGCCTATATCTCTGGCGATATGCATCTAATCCGACGGGTATTAGATAATTTAATTGATAATGCGATTAAGTTCTCTCTACCGCAAAGTTCGATTATTCTCAGAATTAAATGTTTGCCCAAAAATCCCGATCGCCAAGACTTGATCAAGATTGAAGTAATTGATTGCGGCATCGGTATAAGCGCAGAACAAAAACAAGTGATCTTTGAAAAGTATGAAGTTGGTAATATTGTGATGGGGATCTCTCAAATCGGCTTAGGACTTTCTTTCTGCAAAATGATGATCGAATCTCACCACGGAGCCATCTCAGTGACAAACAATCAACCTAAAGGATCGATTTTTACAATTTTGCTAGATCGCGAACCGTGAGGGTTTGAGTGATCCAGATAATTTTTTGAAAGTGCCGCGAAGTTGCACTTTCAAAAAATTATCTGGTTTTCATCGCAGCGCTAAGATCGTCAATAGCCCAAAAAAGATATGATCTACCAAGATCCATATAGTCAGAAATAGTAAAATGTCGGTTGTCCCATCCCATCGCAAGGCGAAAGGTCTCGCAGATACGCAGCGCCGCCCTGCTAAAGAGTTGTGTAGTGAATGCGGTCTCTGTGATACCCATTACATTCACTATGTCAAAGATGCTTGCGCGTTTATAACTCAACATATTGATGAACTCGAAACTCAATCCCATGGAAGATCGCGCGATCTTGATAATGAGAAAGAACTATATTTTGGCGTGCATCAGGAAATGATCGCCGCTCGCAAAACTGAACCCATCGAGGGCGCACAGTGGACAGGAATTGTGTCAACTCTTGCGATCGCAATGCTAGAACAGGGCTTAGTCGAAGGCGTAGTTTGCGTGCAGTCCAGCGATAGCGATCGCTTTAAACCTCATCCGATAATTGCCCGTACCCGTGAGGAAATATTGGCAGCGCGAGTCAATAAACCGACGCTTTCGCCGAATCTCTCTGTATTAGAGCAAATCGAGCAATCGGGCATGAAAAGACTTTTAGCGATCGGAGTCGGTTGCCAAATCCAAGCATTGCGTACCGTTGAGAAAAAACTCGGCTTAGAAAAGCTCTATATATTAGGCACGCCCTGTACAGATAATGTCACGCGATCGGGCTTACAGAAATTTCTCGATACTACTAGCCGATCGCCTGAAACCGTCGTGCATTACGAATTCATGCAGGACTTCAACGTTCATTTCAAGCATTCCGATGGCTCGACTGAGCAAGTGCCTTTCTTTGGTTTAAATACAAAAGAACTCAAAGACGTATTTGCCCCTTCCTGCATGGCCTGCTTTGACTACACCAATGCCCTCGCCGATATTGTCGTGGGTTATATGGGCGCAACCTTTGGCTGGCAATGGATTGTAGTCCGTAACGAGACTGGCAAAGAGATGCTGGAACTGATTAAAGATCAATTGCAAACTCAGCCTGTAATTTCTAGTGGCGATCGCAAAGCGGCGGTGCAGCAAGGCATTTCTGCCTATGACAATGCGATGACGATCCCAATTTGGCTTGCTTGGATTATTAGCTTTGTGGTGAATAAAGTGGGGCCAAAGGGCTTGGAATATGGCAGATTTTCCATCGATTCCCATTTTGTCCGCAACTTTCTCTACGTGCGCCGCAACTATCCTAAAAAGTTAGAAGCTCACGTCCCCGAATTTGCCAAGCGGATCATTGCTCAGTACCAGTTACCCAAAGTTTAGACTGATGTTACGTGGAAGCTCTTAAAAACCTCACCCCTAGCCCCTCTCCTTGCAAAGGAGAGGGGAACAAGAAAAAACTCTGGCTCCCCTTCTCCTTGCAAGGAGAAGGGGTTGGGGGATGTGGTGCATTTT
>CASBRC010000486.1 GCA_949128015.1 Synechococcales cyanobacterium PMM_0003 | reverse complement strand
AGACAGTTAGAACGGGCTACTTTAGAAGTGCGGGATTCTAATTTGACCGCTATATCTCTTTATCAGAAGTTCGGTTTTCAGCAAGCTGGACGCAGACGCGGCTACTATGAAGATACGGGGGAAGATGCTTTGATTTTCTGGCGGGGTGGTCTTCATCATCCAGAGTTCGAGGAAGATTTAGCTAAATGGGAAGGGGAAATTCGCGATCGGCTCGCCTACTTTTACAAGAGGTCTAATGTATTGAATTTAGATGGAATATTGCCAAGTTGATAAAAATCCGTCAATTTCTGAACATTTTATCTAGCCGTTATAGAAATAGAAGAAAGAGATTTGGATTGCGAGTAAACCTCCTAGCAGGAATTTATAACTATGAGCTAAAAATAGCTGAAAAATCTTAATCCCGCAAGAGGTCTAGTGCGCTACTCTATCGCTACCCGCCACTGTCAAAACCGCCATCGACGGCGCAATCTCCAGCCTGGGGCAATCTCAGGCGGGCACTCCAAACTCCACTCGTCTTTCTATTTGGGGCATTTCTATTGGTCTATGTGGGCATCGAAGCCTCCTTCAGCAACTGGGCGTATTCCGTACAAGTCATTGCCCGCTGATTGGCTTTGCGCTGGCCTCTATCTTTCCCGCCATCATTTGGCTGATCCCAGCAGGGGAGTAATCCTGCTCTACACGATCCACCCCTTGACATTACGGCGAAAATTGATGACTATAAGTAGTAGGATGATTTATGAATAGGTCTTGATGCAACCACTTACGAAAATACAATCCCACAGACGCTACAAACTTGTGACTGACGAAAAGGCAGATGGCGCGACATATACGCCACCGCACCTTGCCGAGTTTGTGGCTTCGCAGATCATTGGGGCTGCCACCTTGCCAAACGCTGATCTGCATATTCTTGACCCGGCAGTCGGAGACGGTGAATTGCTTCTTAGTCTCATGGCAAAGGTTTCTGAACAATTTGAACGAAGCGAAGCCATTGTTGTTCATGGATTCGATACCAATCCAGCAGCCCTTGCCTTAGCGCGACAACGGCTTGCGGCAGATTTCCCAAATGCTGACCTGCGTTTGGAAGTTAAAAATTTTCTCGAATTTTCTGCGGAAAATAGTAGCACCAATAAATCATTATCTTTATTTTCATCTGTCGCCGAGCCGTTGCTGTTCGACCTCATTATTGCGAATCCGCCTTATGTAAGAACCCAAATAATGGGAGCAGAGCAGGCGCAAAAGCTTGCCACTGTTTTTGGGCTTAATGGGCGCGTTGATCTTTATCATGCTTTTCTCATTGCTATAGCCCAAGTGCTAAAACCTACTGGAACCGCAGGCATCATTGTTTCAAACCGTTTTATGACGACAAAAGGCGGTGCCAGCCTTCGTGCAGCGTTACGCACTCAATTTGGGCTGCGTCATATTTGGGATCTTGGGGACACGAAGATTTTTGATGCCGCCGTTTTACCCGCCGTAATTTTAGCCGAAGGTCGCAACGGTCATCCTTTGCCCACTCCCATTTTTACGTCGATTTATGAGACAGAAGAGTCGGCAACATTAAAGGCAATCGATCCGATTGATGCCCTTAAAATGACAGGCAATGTCGCGCTGAAAAACGGTCGATGCTTTCGTGTTCAGCATGGCACACTCGATAATAGCGGCGCACATGATGATTTGTGGCGCATTGCTACAACGGAAACCGACGCTTGGCTTTCCACAGTTCTAAATCACACCTGGCGAACATTTGGCGATATTGGAAAAATTAGAGTTGGTGTAAAAACCTGCGCGGATAAAATTTTTATCCGCAGTGATTGGCACGAATGGCCCGAAGACGAAAGACCGGAGCTTCTACGCACGCTGACAACTCATCATATTGCCCGACGTTTCCGAGCGACCTCCTCAAACAAACGACGGGAGATACTCTATCCGCACGAAAGTATAAACGGGCAACGCAGAGCTGTGGATCTCTCTGACAAACCCATAAGTTTGGCGTATCTTGAATCGCACCGCGCCGCGCTCGAAGCGAGAAAATATGTCGTAGAAGGTGGCCGCCGTTGGTATGAACTTTGGGTGCCACAAGACCCCGCCGCTTGGGATGCACCAAAATTGGTATTTCGTGACATTTCCGAGCGCCCCACGTTTTGGATGGATTTGGAAGGCAGTGTTGTAAACGGCGATTGCTACTGGATTACAGCCGACAAGGAAAATAAAGAAGATTTGTTGTGGTTAGCTGCTGCTGTAGCTAATTCAAAATTCATCGAAGCGTTTTACGATCATCGTTTCAATAACAAGCTCTATGCAGGACGCCGCCGCTTCATGAAACAGTATGTAGAAGAATTTCCCTTACCAGATCCACAAACTGAATTCTCCCGCGAGATTGTTAGGATGACCAAAGAGATTTACGCCAGCGTAGACGAGCGACCGACCGTTGATATAGGAGTAAAACTCGACGCTATGATTTGGCAATCTTTCGGCTTAGGTGTCAAAGAAATTACTTGGTAGCGGAATCTGCAATTTCGCGTTTAATATCTTGCCTTGAAACTGCGGAAACCGACTGAAAAACATTTCACCCGTTGTCAAAAAGAGGTGCGTAAGTCGCACAACAGAATTAGAAATTTCAGCGTAGAAAATTGCATATCTGACATCACAATGCCGAATCTGGATGCCTTGAATCATTGGCACATCTAATGGCTCGATGCTGTTGGGACAAACAAGGCCAAGATCAATCGTTGGTGAGGTCTGTAACTTGACTTCAATAAGTTGGTGCCGGACATCGGGAAACTGCCCATCATCTTGATAACTGCTATATCCAAGTGCGCTACAAACTAAACGGTGTAATGCTGCGCCACGATTACGCTCTTGGTCAGATCCCGCATCTGCAAAAGTACGTCCAATGAGATCGGACAAGCGTTCAAATACGCTGCCAATAGGCAGTAACTCTCCAGCCATTGGATGATTGATCGGAGTTGCGACGTGCTTTAGATCGACACTTTGCGTCACGAATGGAGCTAAAACAGATGTGTCGGCAGTCGTTATGAGTTCGCTCAATTCACTGCTTGGGTTGCATCTCGCTTGATACTTCTGCGTTAATGTGCCTGTTGTATCGAGTAAGGCTAACGTGTCGCCCGTTACGACCTTAACACGGGTAATAATATCGGAATCCGAAATGCGAATTAATACATAACGGCGCGTGGCTGACAGATCCTCATTCCAGACTTGGAGGTTGTTCGATTTTTGGATATAAATATCGAACATCTGGCCTGTAAAACGTGGCTGGCACTTTTTAAATGAAAGCGGCACCGGATAGCCAAGAACTCTGCAAATATTCTCCTTCACGACCTTTGAACGAGTTCTCAGCGGCAAGCCGGAAAGAGAAATGCCGCGTAATCCGTCATCAAGAAGCGTTTGTAATTCTGGCGTGGGTATCCATAAATTCGGATGCCCGACTTCGATAGGATCATATATCGATAAACCACTTTGACGAATTTCAGTTACAAATTTTGCTGCATCAAGTGTCGGTTTTGTTGTCATGTTCCGTTGGGGTTAGAAGTGTAGGTACTGACACGCCAACTGCCTGAGCAAGAACCTCCAACGTGCTGAGCGTTACATTTCGCTCGCCACGTTCGACAGAACCAATGTAAGTCCGATGTAAATTACACAATTCCGCAAGAGCCTCTTGCGAAAGTTGCTGCTTTCGTCTAAAGATAAGCAGATTTTTTGCAAGGGTTTCGGTGATTTGTTTGCTGGGTTTACGAAGTTCTTTCTCAGGCATCAGAAACACATGATTGTGAACCGCGTGGAACTTAATTGTCTTGCGCTTGATGCCTTTAAATCTACAGACTATAAGTAGCGGAGCGGAGTAGTGAGCCAAATTCCGTCGGAATCTTAAAAAACTGGCGCAAAAATTCAAGCTGCGCGCTGCTGCCTAACTTGTTATTAGACGGAATTTTTCCGCAGATCCATCCCAAAAAGGGGGATAGGCAGATTGTTTCGGCAGATCCCTCCACAACAGGTGGATCTGAGGAAAGCTTCTTCATAATACACCGATCGCGGTGGATATGAGGAAAGTTTCCGCTGTTCTGATCTAGATGGGGCAGGCGATCGCGATCCCCACCATGTGCCAGTTGGGAAACCGGGGACTCGGAATCAGCCAAATTTTCCACTTCCCTGGAGTCTTGTGAAAATTCCAGCACTCAAAACTTAAAACTTTTCTGGGCCACTCAAAACCGGGCGGGCCCTCACCATCCACCGCCCCTACAGATTCCGCCAACTCTCATCGGTATCGGTTGTTTGTGGGCGATTTTAGAAGAAGCTCACATTATCATGCTGGCAATTCATCCTAGCTTTCAACGTCAGGGTTTAGGACAAGCTCTGCTTTGGGCTTTGCTAAAATCGGCTTGTGACAGACAATTAGAACGATCGACTTTAGAAGTGCGGGATTCTAATTTGGCCGCAGTTTCCCTGTACAAAAAGTTTGGATTTAAAGAGGCTGGACGGCGGAAACGATATTACGAAGACACTGGAGAAGATGCTCTGGTGATGTGGCATAGCAGTCTAGGAAAACCGGAATTTGAACGATATTTGGCGGTTGAGAAAGTGCAGATGTGCGATCGGTTGTATGAGAAAAAATGGGATTTGGCGATCGATAGTTTTGAGTTGTGAGCATGAGGCTCCAGAAACCGGGTTTTTTACGACAATACTTAGTTGCTGCCCGTAAACTCGGTAAAAAACCCGGTTTCTTTTGTAGGTAGAACTTACGGGGTTTAGAAACCGGGTTT
>CASBRC010000485.1 GCA_949128015.1 Synechococcales cyanobacterium PMM_0003 | reverse complement strand
TTGAGACTCCCTTTTGGGAAAATATCTGGAAATAATCATCACCAAAAAGATGTGGCGCGTGCGCCACACCTTTTTGGTTTTTAAATTTTCTTTCCTTCTTGATCGTAATAATCAGGTTTTATGATTTGCTTTGCTCTTGCGATCGCAAGAGCATTAGACTCCACATTCTCTACAATCGTTGAACCTGCGGCAATATTTACATTTTCACCAATTTGAATTGGTGCAACTAGTACGGAATTAGAACCAGTCTTGCTGCGATCGCCGATGATCGTTTGATGCTTCTTAAAGCCGTCATAATTAGCGGTAATCGTACCTGCACCGATATTCACTTGCTTGCCGAGAGTCGTATCCCCTAAGTAGCTAAGATGAGCGGCGTTTGTGCGATCGCCAATTTTGGCATTTTTCAGTTCCACAAAATTACCGATTCGACATTTTTCGCCGACTATTGACTCGCCACGAATTCGGGCAAAGGGCCCAATTCGACAATGATCGGCAACTTGACTATCTTCGATTACAGAGAATTGCACAGTACAGTTCTCGCCAATGATGCTATTGGACAACATACTCGAAGGACCAATCGTTGTTCCTGAACCAACTTTAGTCTTACCACGCAAATGAGAATGTGGCTCAATTGTCACATTGGGTGCAAGTTCTACTTCATCATCAATCGTAATCGTATCTGGGAGTAACATCGTTACCCCAGCCCGCATCCATTTTTCTCGCGCTCTCTTTTGTAAAACATCATAGGCATGGGCTAACTGGATGCGATCGTTAATGCCCAGACTTTCATCAGGATCTTCTAAGTCACTGGCATAGACTGAAGCAAGATAATCAAAAACCTCGGTTAGATAATATTCTTTTTGAGAATTGTTAGTACTTAGCTTTGGCAAGGCACGAGCAAGCTGTTGCCAATCAAAACAATACACACCAGTGCTAACACGTTGATTGAGAATCTGCTCAGGGTTGCAGTCACGATGTTCGATGATGCGTTCTATGCGCATATTGCGATCGCAAAATACGCGACCATAACCAGTCGGATTCGGCAGAATCGCTGTAAGTACGGTTGCCGAAGCCTCATGTTGGCGGTGATTATCGATTAAGGCTTGAATAGTTTCTGCACGCATTAACGGCGAATCCCCAGTAAGTACGACTAGTTCGCCTTCAAATCCTTTTAATGGTTCTAATAATTGCTGAATGGCGTGTCCTGTACCTAGTTGTTCTGCTTGCTCGGCAAATTCTAATTGTGGATAATCGGCGAGTGCTGCCCGAACTTGCTCGCTACAATAACCAACGATCGCAATACGGCGATCGGCTTTTAAAGAATCAGTTGCATTGAGAACTCTCTCAACTAAAGATTTACCCCCAAGTGGTTGTAATACTTTAGGTAAGGTTGACTTCATGCGAGTTCCTTTACCCGCAGCTAATACCGCTACTGCTAACATAATTTTCTATTTCTCCATTAGTGACGATTAGTTTATGAAAGTCAGCGCGAAGCGCTGACTTTCATAAACCTAGATTGGACGACTCATCTGTTTGAGATTGAGAACTTCAGACAATTTCTCTTCAGTCATTAAACCCTTTTCTAAAACGACCTGACGCAATGATTTGCCAGTTGCTAATGATTCTTTCGCAACATCAGCAGCATTGAGATAACCGATGTGGGTGTTTAGAGCGGTTACCAGTGAGAGACTCCCTTCAGCGTAGGCAAGACAGCGATCTTCTACGGCAGTAATTCCCCTAATACACTTAGTCGCTAGAGTATCGATCGCATTGCCCAAAATCTCAATACTCTGAATCAAATCATAGGCAATCAGTGGCATCATCACATTTAGTTCCAACTGACCAGCTTGAGCTGCAAAGGCGATCGCAGTATCATAACCAATTACTTGATAGCAGACCATATTCGTCATTTCGGCAATTACGGGATTGTATTTCCCTGGCATGATCGAAGAGCCTGGTTGGACAGGAGGCAACATGATTTCACGTAAACCTGTTTTGGGACCTGAATCCATCAAACGTAAGTCATTGGCAATTTTGCAAGTGTCTTGAGCGAGGTTGCGGATTGCGCCCGATACATTCACAAAAGGAGCCATGCTTTGCATTGCTGCCATTAAGTTACTAGCAGGTTTTAGCTCAAATCCCGTAATCTCACTGAGCTTTTCAGCAACGCGATCGCAATACTTTGGATGTGTATTTAACCCTGTACCTGACGCACTCCCGCCTAAGCCTAAGGTTTTTAAATCATCGGCAGCTAAATGAATGCGTTTAATATGATCGCTAATAATCTGAGCATAGGCTTGAAATTCATCACCGAGTCTGACGGGAACTGCATCCTGTAAATGCGTGCGTCCAGATTTGATAATTCCAGAAAATGCGATCGCTTTAATCCGTAGCTGTTCACTGAGATTTGCTAAAGCAGGAAATAGGACATGATCGAGTGCCAATAATGCTCCAATCCGAATTGCCGTAGGGATTACATCATTAGTAGATTGTCCGTAATTAACATGATCGTTAGGGTTCACATTGCTGTAATTTCCCTTAACGTCACCCAAAATTTCAAGGGCGCGATTGGCTAACACTTCATTGATATTCATGTGGTGCGATGTGCCAGCGCCCGCTTGATACACATCCACCACAAATTGTTCGCGTAATTGTCCATCTAATATTTCATCCGCCGCCGCCGCGATCGCCATGCCCATCCCGATAGGAATGCAACCGAGTTCGGCATTAACTAATGCTGTTGCTTTTTTGATTAGCAAACAAGCATCCACGAAGGTAGGAAGAGGCTTAAGTCCACTAATTTTAAAGTTATCGATCGCTCTTACAGTTTGAATTCCATAATAGACATCATCGGGTAGGGACATTTCCCCCATGGAGTCACGTTCAGTTCTAGTCATATTTTTTATGAGGCTTTTAGCTTATGGTAATTTGGCTAATTTTCTATTAGTCCATTGTTATTTTTTGCGATCGTCCCGTCAAGCTAAATATAACCTTAGTGAGGTTATTTATCTTAAAGACCTAATTGAACAGATTCCGTGATGCATTCCCCGTCCTCGCGAAGCAGGCGGGGTTAAGAACGGTCGGGATTTTCGCTTTTAGGACTATCTTGGCTTTGGATGTACTGTTTTAGGGTTTCAAGAAGCACATCGAAGATAGCACATCCCAAAAACAGGTTTGCTCGA
>CASBRC010000484.1 GCA_949128015.1 Synechococcales cyanobacterium PMM_0003 | reverse complement strand
TTAAGGAAGATTTGATGCGCGACTGCTAAGCGATTGGACCCGCTTAACACGTCACGGCTTCCCCAAACTGTTAAGTATCAACGTTTGGAGCCCAAAAATTATGACACAAGGTGACGGCCGTCCCGCTCGGACGATCGCAACTCTTAATACTGCTGCGACTATTCGACCGATGGTAAGCCGTCGCCGAATTGAACATTTAAAGCAATTTGCATACGATTGCAACCTTACAAATGACCAAGCTCGTACATTTGGAAAGCTTACGGCGACGGCAACTTGGGAAAAATTGCTGTTTGCGCACGGGTTAGAATTCGAGCCAAAAATTGAAACCAACGATAACACAGTAGCGACTGCTAGCCACGAATCGCAACGCCAGATAAATCTATTTGAATGGATAGATTTTGGGCAACTTTTAGCTGTTTCGCTGGCTTCGGTTGGCTTTGCTGTGCTGGTTTTGACTCTCTGGCCACGAATCAACCCGCTTAATTTATTTCCCACAATCAAAATTCAAATTCAAATTGGTGGAGCAAAATAATGAGCTTACAGTTGCGACTGTTTGGTGGAAAATCTGATGCTGGAAACCTAACTGCCAGTAATGACGGTGGACACGCGATTGATAAATCTAAGGTGCTGGCTGCAACTGCGCCGGGGGTAATTTCGCCCACAAATCCCGGTAACTTTGGCAGCATTCGCACTGCTCCGATAGTTCCGGCTCCTCGATATTTTGAGCGCGATGAAGCTGACCAGCTTAAGGAGTTGGCAAAAGAAAAAATCAACGGTGCACGACAAGCAAAACGCGCCTATGAAGCCCTGGGCAAAATTGAAGAAGCAGATGCAAAAGTGCATAAAGAGCACAGAAAATACGAGGGTGTCGTCGCCGAAAACGAGCTCAAAAAAGTTCGCAGCAACGCTGGTCTGGCGAAAAAACTCCACGGGATGCGACCAGGATATGCGCGCCTGGGTTTAGGAATTGATAAAGCTGAAAACGATGCGCGCACTCGCATTGATGCAATCAGAGCAAAACTCACAGCGGGGGTTAACTAAATGAGAGCGATGTACCTGGCTAACTATTTCATTGCTGGGTGCATCGCTTCTTCATTGCTGGGATGGATTGCGAGTTTGCATCCCGTGGCAATGAGAGCGATCGCACTTTTGGCAGTAGCAACATTCATTTTGTGGGGGCTTTGCTGGCTCCTAGATTTCTCAGTTAGCGGCTGGCTCAAAATCTCTGTCCAAAATTTACAAGCCTTGCTGATGGCTGGTTTAGCCGTTTCCATAATCGGTGCTGGGGTGTTTTTATGCAATTAAAGATGTTTGTGCTTTCTGGTGCCGCTTTAACTTTGTGGCTGACACCGCTCACCACGCTTGATAAACGTATCGCCTGGCACAAATTCATCCAGGGCTTGAGTCTTGGCACTGCGGTTGCTTGTGCGATTTCAGCAGGGAATATTGCCCGTAAATTGGCTGTTGAGTTTGAAATTGAGGAACTTAAGGCTCGTGCTATTAAGGCCGATCAGGAGGATGAAATCGCAACTGAGGTTTATGTTGCCCAGAAACAACGTCAACAAGAAGCTGAATCTATTCTCAACCCTGTAGAACGGCTTGAACGCGCTCTAGCACTACCTTATGGTGATGAGGATGATTTGGAGCCGATCGCAAAAAATCAGCTAGTCGAACGTTCCGAGAACGAACGCGCCGAACGAGCACTCGAACTTAAGGCTAAGGGATGGGGTAAAGCCAAAATCATCCTTGAGGTTTGGGGGGTAAACAAAGGAGGCAGTCAGAAATATAAAGATGCTGAGGCTGAATATAAACGCTTAGTGGAGGAAGAAGGAAAATGAAAATCGCGGGCCGGGGGAGGGGCTGATTATGGCCTGCCCCCCCGGCCGCGCACTTCAGATTTAAAGCGCCGCAGGCAACCGGGGTGAGTAATACCCGGTATAACCCTAAAAAAAACACAACTATGGTACAATCTGAAATTTTAAAAATTAAACCCAAAAAATGAGCATAAATCGCTCTACAACAGGCTCAGCTTTATTGCACAGATTAAAACTAAAGTTGGGGCAAAAGTTGGCGGCAAAACTGAAATATTACTGGGCGTGATCAGGTAAACTTTGAATACATTGGTGGAACCGAATCTCAAGCGATTGAGACTAATCCGGTAGGCAGCCCCTGAAATGTTTTGCCAGAGAAAGAGTAGACGCGATTTGTACCAGTCCGCTGCATGAATCCGGGAATCTCCCAAAATAGGTTGCTAGGAAGGCGGGCAAAGCTCGATAGACAGGCGGTTCTGTGATAAAGCCGTGAGTGCATACGATCCACCGATAATCAAGCTAGACTCTCATTTGCACGAGGATGACTGGTTTTAGTATCAATGTCTAGCAATTGATACCAGAGAAGCTGGTTCCACATCGTGCTTTCAACTTTTTAAAACTCAAGTAGACACCAAAAAACCGCTGCAATCAATTGGAACCTGAGAAACAGCGGTGATTTGGCACTAAAACCCGTCTTTTAGGGCGGGAATAATCTCATGCTTCATTGTACTGCAATTGACAACTCCGTTTCAAGTATTGTTCTCAAGTTGACACCAGAACATCAAGCCCACATCGAAGCGCGTGGCATTGATAAGGCTTGGGCTAACGTCAACTGCATGACCTTTGATATCTCAAAAGCCTCTGTAGCATTGGGATATGACGCAAAATCACCAGGCATCATGCTCATATCTGATGAGTACGGTCAATGGCAATTTCGCCCTGACAACCCCTGGGCTTCAATTGATGGCAAAATGCCGAAATACCGCACGGGTAAAGGAGAGTATGACGCATTTCTCGCCAATCACCCTGAAATAAAAGCATATTGGGCAGATTTGGATGCACTCAAAGCTCGGTGCTTTACGATCGACGGTCAACCCTATCTCCTGATTACTGAAGGCGGATTCAAGGCAATAATGGGTTGCCAGCACAATCTACCTACGATCGGGTTGGTCGGCGTAACAATGGGGCTCACACCAAAATCCAAGGGTGAACCTGATTTAATTCCCATACTGAAAAGGTTTGCAGAAGCTGGCTTTGGCTTTATTTTTGCCTTCGATGCTGACGCTGCCACCAACAAAAATGTGCGTATCGCCGAGGCTAAACTCACAAAAGTCCTCAAATTTTACGGTTGCTCGGTACTATCGGTTACAGGACACTGGGAACCAGGTATTGATGGAGCAACTAAAGGGATGGACGATTTCATAAACAAGACTGGGATAGAAGCTTTTAGAGCAATCCTCATAAAGTCTCAATCGGGCATCGAATCGGATATAGGGGCAAAAACTAATAAGTTGCCAACTCCTCGCCAGACAGCGGCCATAATAGCTGAGGAGTACGCGAATCAATGGAAATACGACAACGAGCAGAAAGAATGGCGGGTATATAGTGGGCATCATTGGGAAAAAGTAGAGCTTGGCAACTTTGAATCCTTGTTGATGAGGGTAGTTGATGCCAAAAATATCGTTTACAGCGGTGATTCCTATTTGGCTGATGTACTTAAGCTCCTGACAAAACTGCTGAGGGAGAAACACTGGGGAGGCGTTGACCGTCGCCGATTTATCAACTTTAGTAACTGCGTTCTCGATGGCAATACAGGACTGACCCGCGAACATCAACCCGCCGATCGCTTTACTTCATATCTACCCTTTGAACATAAACCACTAACAGGCGACACAAAGGACGCGCTGCAAGCGTTAGAGGTAAATTGTCCGAGCATTAACATTTGGATGCGGACGGCAATGAGAAGCGACCCTAAGAAAATATTTAAGTTGCTGGCAATCATCAACGGTTGTCTGCGCTTCGGCTTCCACGGTTGGCAGCAGTTCGTGCATCTAATTGGGGCACCCGGTAGCGGTAAAGGTACATTTGCCCGACTGATGGAGAAAGTGGTAGGCAAAGATAATACGCAACCCTGCGCCCTGGAAAGCCTCAAAGATGGTTCAACCTTGGCTAGCATCATTGATAAGCAATTGGTGGTATTTGGTGACGAACGCAAGCCCACAGGCGTTGATAGTATTCTTCGGCTAACTGGTGGCGACAGCATCAACTATCGAGAAGTTTACAGGCCGGCGGCTAACGCCTATTTCTACGGATTGCTTTTAATTTGCTCCAATGATCCAATATTTATGGGCAACACCACGGGACTAGAACGGCGTTTGTGCTTGGTCGAATTTAACAATCCCGTCCCCAAAGCTTTACGCAACTCTGAGATGGAGGCTAGTTTTGATAGCGAGATAGCGGCGTTAATAACGATCGTTCTTTCTTTACCCAGTGGCGACGTTAAGCAAGCGATTCAAGGTATCGGTGATGCTGAAATTGCTGACTTTAAGGCTGCTGAGTGGGATATGAAGGTGCGGATGGATAGCCTCGCTGCGTTTTTTGAGATGGACTTAGTTGTGGAGGATGGCGCACAAGTTCGAGCGGGTGACTTGTTCAATCGTTACAAACATTTTTGTGAAGAAATTAAAAAACCTACAATGAGCCTCACAACTTTCTCCCCTGGGCTTGAAAAACTTTGCAGCGAACTGCATCAATCAGTCACTCGCGATCGGAGTGGTCGGCACGTCACATTTATCGGACTGCGATTGCGACGGGATGAAGACGTTCACCAAACTTACTCCCAAAAATTAACGGCGCTTGCAGGACTTAATAGCCATCTTGCAGGACTTGATGCAGGACTTGATGCAGGACTTGCGACCATACAGGATAAGGCTTTGCAGGACTTGCAGGACTTAACTATTAACATTTTACACAATCATGAAATTTCGCAAAAAAACTCAAGTGACGTGGAGATAGTCAAAATAAAGGAACTTACCCCCCAAAGTCCTGTAAGTCCTGTAGAACCTTTATCTAGTAAGGTCGCAAGTGCTGCACAGAGTCCTGCAAAAACTCCTAAAACTCCTGCACAAAGTCCTGCAACCAAGCACCACCATAAAGAGTTTGAAGTCGGCGATCGGGTTCGGATTTTAGATTCTGGATTACACCACGAGAAAGATGGGCAAGTAGTCGCTGTAAGTTTCGGCCGCACAGAAAATGATTATGTGATCACCCTTGATAAAGAATCACACCTTAGCCGCCAAGTTACTATCAGCGTCTCACATTCCCAAAAATTCCCTATCCTGATAAAGCTGTAACTATAAATCCTGGGTTGTGAGAAAAATAAATATTTTGATGTGACCGCACTGGTTGCAAGTTTCATGCTGGGATATGGTTCCTTTCCTCCTACACTCTGTCTACATTTTGTCTACATTTTGTCTACACCCTAGCGGGATTTTTCCGATTTCCGCTAGAAATCTTTGCCGTAGTCGCAAATCGTCAACGGAAATCGGGAAAATAGCCGCCACTAATTTCTTGCTGCGGTGTTGCAAAAACCTTTGATACAAAACACTTTACCGTTTATGGAAATGGTTTGTTAAAACACTTGACAACCGCTTATGGAAATGGTTAGATAGAGATATCAACCATTTATGGAAACGGTAATGAGCAACAAAGCAAGAAATACTTCGGGCAAGTTCGCAGCTAAATCAGATGTTCCTCGCAAGGTTCGATCGGTGAATCTCACGGAGAATTGCTGGCAATGGCTGGCACGGATTGCAGAGGAAGCGGGGATGAGCCGGAATGATTATCTAGAAGCGCTGGCAGATGGCAATCCTCCGCTTATGGAAACGGTAGAAGCTACGGCTAACCCGATTATGGAAACGGTACAGACTAAGCCTGAATTTGACGAATCTATTTATGCCGCTCTTGTTGACGCTGAAACTGCAAAAAAATCTGCCGCTATCTTTGGCTTTAGCTCTGATGAAGCTTTGGCAGATGCTCATTTTCAGATTAATATGCTTGCCTCAAATTATGATGAGCTTGAGGACAGGCATGAAGCCTTAAAACGCGAGTATTCTCTAGCTCTTCCGCTTATGGAAACGGTACAAACAGCTCCCACATCAGAAGTAGACACCCTTATCATCCTGAAAAATCAAGAAATTGCTGAACTCAAAGCGCAGCTCGCAGGCAAAAATCAAATTATCTCCGAGGCTGATGAGCAAATTTCTAAGCTAGAAGATGAAGCGGCCGAATACGCCGAAACTAAAAAACTCTACAACGAAGCACTGAGCGAGGAAATTCGAGGACGAAACAGCAGCGAAGCTCACGACCTGCGCCAGCAACAAGAAATCTCAAATCTAAAATCGGAAATAGAAGATTGGAAAGCTAAATATTTGAAAGCGTCCAATGCTGTTCGAGAATTGAATCACGGAAAATTTCACCAACCGACACCGATCGCTGTCGAGTTCCCCGAATCCGCAATCATCCTTAGCCAACTCAGAGCCAAGCGCAAAAAATCTAAGGCTGACTTGGGAGATATAGAATTTGTTGTGGAAATGTTAGAAGTTTTAAAAAACTGAAAAGCGACAAAACTTTACAGCTACCTCTTGACAAGGTGGCTGTAATACTGCGATCGTAAGTTTAAGGAAGATTTGATGCGCGACTGCTAAGCGATTGGACCCGCTTAACACGTCACGGCTTCCCCAAACTGTTAAGTATCAACGTTTGGAGCCCAAAAATTATGACACAAGGTGACGGCC
>CASBRC010000483.1 GCA_949128015.1 Synechococcales cyanobacterium PMM_0003 | reverse complement strand
GGTGTAACAATCTCAGCGTTGGCTAATACTTGACCATAGGCGCGATTCCAATACGCCATCATCACCACATGCACGTTTGCCGCCACGATATAGCATGATTGATGGCGCTGAGCGAGAGTTGCTATGCGATCGCAAGTATCAGCATAGCTAGTTGTGTTAATCCCAACATTAATGATCGATATACGCTGACTCATATCAAACAAAAGTAAAAAGAACACTTTGTGTCCTTTTTACTTTAGGCGATTTCTTGGAAAGATTTTACCGTGATTGTGCCGCGCGAAGCGCGGCACAATCACATTTTGGTTTTAGTTAATCGGGTACATTTATTGTTAGAGATCACCTTGGATGAGCAGTAGCCCAGAATTACTGATTGTCGTTGGTGAGTTTTGATCAAACTTTGTGATAATATCTCTAAGGCAAAAAACACGGCTTTGGAGTCTTGATTCGCTCGATGAATACTGAAATTGCAGAAGATTTATTCACTCAAGGTTTAGAACGCTACAAACAAGGTGAACCTGCGGCGGAATTAATTCCTGTGTTTGAAAAAGTATGCGAGCGCCAGCCTAAAGTCGCTAGCGGTTGGATCTGTTTATCTTGGTTGTATTTGCTAGATAACAACGCCAAACTCGCTCTTAAAGCCGCTCAAAAAGCAGTCAAAATTGCACCTGAAGATCCTCAAGGTCACATTAATCTTGCGATCGCAATGTTGGAGCTATCCCAAAAAGGTGTCCGCGAACAAGTTGAGGCGGCTCAAAATTGGCTGATGATTTTGAAAGATATTAAGCCAGAAATTGTTGAGAATTTTGAAGAAGGTTTGCGTCGTCGTCCAGACTGGAAAGCACTTGAAAAGGTTAGAGATTGGGTGCTTAGCTAAAATCTAGCTAACAGTTTCTGATTAATTTTTGGCTAATGTCAATATTTGTTAATTGTAATTTCTTGAATCTAACAAATAACTTTATCTAAGATCACATAACTTTATACCTAGGCTCTATTTGTCAGAAAAACTTAACACAGGTTTTTTGTCAAGAGTGCTAGGCTACTGAAATATAAATAACTAAAGCTGTTAATTTTTTAATTACAGCTAAGTGCCAATTTTTTAAAAGGAAGTTAATAAAATGATCTTAGAAAATGTCAGAGTAAAGCGCGATACCCGTAATCACAAAGGCTTCTTTGTGCTAGAGGCTTCATACAAACTGGTTAATATCGATGGCAATGGTTGGGCGCTGATCTGTTTGGATGACTATGCTTGTCATTACGTCGATCCTGATGACTTGAAGTTGCCCAGAGGCTGGAAAAGAACAACTAGCAACGAAGTTGTAAACGCTTAGTCAGTGACTTTTTGAGGTTTTTTCTATGCTTGATGATGAAAGCCCATCAAACATTAAATTAAATAAATCAGATTACCAATAAAAAAGAGCAAATTTAAGTTTGCTCTTTTTTATTTATAGGTGTCACCAAAACCCAAAAGATATGCAGCGCTCTACGCTGCATATCTTTTGGGTTTTGATTTAACAATATTGGCGGCATCCTTGCTGCTGAAATTTAACGTCAAAAAAAATCCAGAAGTGAGATGTCACTTCTGGAAGATGTAATAAAACAACTCAACAGCTAATATTTGTACCGAGCAAATAAAATCCCCATTTATTAGTTGCCTACTCAACTATGAAAATCTTAAGTATATCCAATTAAGACAATAAATCAAATATACTTACTCTTATATTTACCTTTCCAGCAATTTACAAATAATTAAATCCAAGTTGATATCATCTATTGCGATAAATACCGCTTTTGATAGAAACAAGTACCTACAATTTAAATGTAAGATGCTGAAAAGGAAATAAATCAGGAAAAACGAAGTTTTTTACAGGATATAGATAAGTTGCCAAAAACCTATCTGCATCCTACAAGAGCAACCTCTTTTTCTTCGGGTGGTTTTAGACTAGGGAACAAGAAGTGATTTTCTTCAACATACTGTGCTCCAAATAGTCCTTTTTCTGCCCAGAAGTATCGATCTGTTGTATGCTCGTTACGTCTTACGAGTAACAGTGCAGGAGGAAGAATGCCATGTGTATGAATGTACTTACGTGCAGCCGTCACAGGCTTGTCTTCGCCGCTATCGATACTAAATTGTGGAATATGTTCTAGGATTTTGCGCCCTTCTTGGCGACGTCTACTTTTCCGCTTACGTCTCCTTGCCAAATCGATACCTCCTAATTTAGACCCTGAAATGCGATCGGGATTACAAAACATAGTTATTATAGCTAGGGTCAATAAAAAATTTCAACTTTTCTTTACAAATTTTTGTCACTTGTCATTTCTTGTGCTTTAGCTTGATATCACCCTAAAACCCAGAAACTAGAGCCAGTGCGACATATGCATGCATATGTCGCTTAAGCGAGCGCTGTATCGAGCATCACATCAATTTGCCGCAAAGTGGTTTAATGCTTCAGCAAAATCTCGAACTCCCCGAAATTGTCGGTATACCGAGGCAAATCTCACATATGCAACCTCACTAATGCCTTGCAAATATTGCAAGACCATCTCGCCAATTTCCACGCTTGAGACTTGATGGCGATCGCGAGCCTGTAGTTGTGCTTCGATTTCGTCAATGATCGATTCTAGAGTTGTTTGCGTTACCCCAGTTTTTTCGCAAGCGCGAATCATGCCACGCAAAAGCTTAGAGCGATCGAAGGATTCACTAACCCCATCCCTTTTCAGTACTGTAATTGGTACAAACTCAATGCGTTCGTAAGTGGTAAACCGACGCTGACAATTAAGACATTCGCGTCTGCGCCGAATACTACAGCCTGCCTCTGCCGAACGGGATTCTAAAACACGGCTATCGGTATGCTGACAAAACGGGCAAAGCATGACGTATCTCAAAATAGTTAGTAATTAAAGTGATGCAAAGCATCACTTTAATTACTAACTGTAAATTATGATGGGCAAACGTGGCGATTTTTACGGTTTTTTGGAAGACTAAACGTCATCTGCTAAGTAGGTAGGCGAAAGAAACCTTAAAACCCAAAAAGCTGTAGCGCACGCGCAGCGTGCGCTACAGCTTTTTGGGTTTTGGGTTTAACTATGCTTACCTACTTACTTATCCTGCATAAGGATGTAAAACTACAGCTTTAAGAATGCGATCGCCTTTCCATAGTGGCAAAGATAGCCATAGCTTCCCTTCATCGATCCATTGTTGCCGCAAGGCAGCACTACTAAGCTGTGGGTTATTAGATTTAAGACAAACAATATTTAACGTCGGTTCACAGATAAGTTCTAATTCTGGCGAATCATCAACCCATTGCCGTAGATTATCAGACAGGTCTAGCGATCGCTCGACTAGATAACGACAGCCATTAATTCCCATCGCTTTCAGTGCCATCCATAGCTTGAGGCTATCAGTCCGCCTTGTACCTTGCAAATTGAGATTGCCAAAGTTTAGAGCGCGATCGTCCATATAGGGAAGTTCGCCATCAAAGCCATCAACCAGATGTTGCTTATCTTTGACGATTAACATGGCACAGGTTCGCGCTACCCATAGCCATTTTTGCGGATTAAAAGTCATCGAGTCCGCAAGTTCACAACCTTTAAATAGAGGCTGTAATTTTGGCATAAAAATTCCTGCACCACCGTAAGCTGCATCAATATGAAACCAACAATCATAACGTTTCGCAATTTCGCCCACGGATTGAATTGCATCAACTGCTCCTGTTACTGTCGTTCCTGCGATCGCAGCGACAAAAAAAGGCTGTTTTCCATCTCTAAGAGTTTTTTGAATAGCAGATTCCAATTCCTCTAAAATAATTTCGCCTCGATAGTTGGTGGGAACACGGACTAAGTTCTCTTTGCCAACACCGATAACGTTCATCGCCTTCTCAAATGAGGTATGCGCTGCATCAGAGACGAAAGCAACTAAATTACTAACATTACCTGAAGTTTTACTTTGCGGCTGTTTCCAGTTTCTCGCGAGTAATAGCCCCGAAATATTGGCAAGACTACCGCCTGCGGTGAGTGTCCCAAAACAATCAGTTCCCATCCCAAAGAGATTCCCAAACCATTGCATCAGTTGAGCTTCCATTTCTGTAAATACAGGAGCTAGTTCATAACTCAGCATATTGTTATTGATTGCGGAAACCAATGCGTCTGCCCAAATCGTAATCGCAGTTGGCACACTGTCCATATGCCCCATATAGCGAGGGTTTTGGAAGTTGACAGTCCGAGGTAAAATTTGCGATCGCACTTCTGACAAAAGTTCCATAAGTTCTTGCCCTTGCTCAGGAATGAGCATATCAAAAGCAGACTCATCTTTTACAAAAGGCTGATTTTGGGTATCAAAAACTGAATCCACGATCAGATCGACAAATGCATATCCTAATTTACGCATGTCTTCAAGATTGGAACGGCTAGGATTAAGGAAATGGGAGTCAAGGGAGAATTTTTTTGAGGAGTCAGGCATTGTCGCGAGTTTAGCTGTTGATATAAGGAATGCGTGGAATCGAAGCAATTAAAGCTTTGGTATATTCATGTTGAGGATTGGTCAATACTTCGGCAGTACTACCCTGCTCGACAATTTTACCGCTACGCATCACAGCAATGCGATCGCAGAAAAATTGGGCAACAGCGAGATCATGGGTAATAAAGATATAAGTTAGCTTAAATTCCTGCTTGAGTTCTTGCATTAACTGCAAAACCTGACTCTGAATCGAAGCATCAAGCATACTTACTGGCTCATCACAAATGACTAATTTGGGGTTAGTAATTAAAGCACGGGCGATCGCCACTCTCTGCAATTGACCGCCTGATAAGTCGGAAGGATAGCGATCGGCTAGTTGTGGATTCAGCCCTACTTTTTCGAGAATGGCATATACTCTTTCGCGTGCTGATTCAAGATTAGGTGCGAGTTGATGAATTAGCAAAGGATCGGCGACGCTTTGAAATACAGTCATATAGGGACTGAAGCAAGCACGCGGATCTTGGAAAATCATCTGCATCTGCGATCGCATTTGGCGCAGTTGCTCACCCTTTATTTTGGTTAGTTCGACACTGTTAAATCTTACTAAACCGCGATCGGGCTTAATCAATTGCAGAATTGCCCGTCCTGTTGTACTTTTGCCAGAGCCACTTTCGCCAATAATGCCAAAAGTTTCCCCTGAAAAAATTTCTAAATCAATGTCATCAACCGCCTTGACTAAACCAATAGAAGGATTAATCAATCGGGTCAGTAGATTTCCGCCAGTAACATAATGCTTTCTAAGATGATTAACATGAAGAATTACTCTTGGTGTTGATTTTGGAGTGACTTTAATGTTCTCAAATATCTGAGTTTCTTCAAGTTCTTGATTCTCTTCTAGACCATTCTCTAAAATATCTTTTAGAACTTCTCGATCTTGAGGTTCAAGAACATCTTGACTAGATGCTAACTTTTCTGGATGGAAGTGAAGCACAGAAGCTAGTAGGCTCTGTGTATATGGGTGTTGTGGAGTACAAAAGATCTGCTCAACTGTGCCTGTTTCCACGATCATACCGTTGTACATAACCGCAATGCGATCGCAATATTCAGCGACCATCCCTAGATCGTGGGTGACCAATAACAAGCCCATGTCACGAGTTTTACGGAGGTTGGTTAATTCTTGGAGAATCTCGGTCGCAACTGTGACATCAAGACTAGTAGTTGGCTCATCGGCAATCAGCAAGACAGGATTAAGCAATAACGAAAGTGCGATCGCAACCCTCTGACGCATCCCGCCACTAAATTCATGGGGATACTGTTTTGCCCTTGCTGGATCGATGCGGACGGACTTTAGTGCGTCATGTATACGTTGTTTTGCTGATTGGTTTGAGAGCTTAGGGTAATGGGACGCTAACACTTCAAAGCCATGATCCATAATGCTCATCAATGGATCAAGCCTTGTCATGGGGTCTTGAAATATTAGTCCAACTTTTTCGCCGCGCCATGTGCCATCTTTTTTTTCTGCGATCGCTTCACCATCAACACAGATCGTCCCCTCAGTATTGGCATATTGAGGCAATAGCTTGATTAGCGATCGCCCAATTGTCGATTTGCCACAGCCGCTTTCGCCGATTAAACCAAGCGCTTCACCTGCTTTTAAATGGAAAGTAACGCGATCGACTGCTGATACAGCATCGCCATAACGGACAGTCAAGTTTTCGACTTCAAGCAGCATGAGTTTTAAGGGCTGAGTATCTAAGCATCTCAAGCTAAAATATCACGCTTCAAGACACTTGCATCGCTTTGCGCTGTCATACGAGCCAAGATTTTTATTAAAAGTGTTGCAAAGCAACACTTTTAATAAAAATCTTGGCTCCAAAAAGAGAGAGTTACAGTACTTTGTACTGCAACTCTCTCTTTTTGGCTTTAGATCTCTAGATAACGACGAATTGAAGTAAGGTCTAGATTTGCTTCTAACAAGTCTGCCATCTGACTGTAAAGCATTTGCTGATGATCTTGCCAAGAGATAGAAGCGGGCTTGTATTCAGGTATATTTGCCAATCGGGTTAAGGCTTGACGAATATGAGCCGACTCAAATAAACCATGCAAATAACTGCCCCAGACGCGATCGCAATTTATGCCTTCATCACGATATTCGCGATCGCATTGTATCTTCAGCAAAGATCCTATTGGCAAAGATTCACTTGCATCAATTAACTTGGTAACTCCCATGTGAATTTCGTAAACCATCCATTGATCGCTAGATTGCTCTGTTTGCCAGATTGCTTGCACCTGACGCACCTGTTTTGTCGGCATAAATTCTGTGCTAATTGGTAATAGCCCTAATCCCTCTACAACACCAGATTCGCCAGCAACGCCTTTGCGATCGCAAAGATATTTTCCTAGCATCTGATAGCCACCACAAATACCAACGATCGGCACACCGCGACCATGTGCGGTGAGAATCGCATCTGCTAAGCCCGTAGTTCGCAACCATTGCAAATCGCTGAGTGTATTTTTACTGCCACCTAAAATAATTATTTTCGCATCAATTAAATCAGCAACAGTTTTCACCCAGACAGTCTCTATTCCTAAATCCAATTGCCAAGGCTGACTATCTTGCGAGTTCGACAAATGCGGAAATCTAATCCATGCTATTTTTGCGCCAGATCCTTTCGATTCTGCCTCACTGCACAAACTATCTTCGCTCTCAGGTTGTAAATCTGTCTTATAGGGCAGAACTCCTAAATAGGGAAGATGCGGCATATGATCGCGAAAATATTTCTCTGCATCACTAAACAATCTTAAATCACCGCGAAATTTGTTAACAATAAAGCCTAGTCCCATCTCTCTTACAGATTGAGATAGAAGCTGATGCGTACCAATGATTTGGGCGAATACGCCTCCTTTCTCAATATCACCAACGAGTATCCAACGCCCTTGCAAATGGATGATCGGGCGTAAATTTACGAGATCGCGATGCATGAGATTTAACTCTACAGGACTGCCAGCACCCTCTAACAGCAAAACATCACAGCGATCGCGCCAATATTCGAGAGTATCACGCACACTTTCCCAAAGAGTTTCGATATGCTGGTAATAATCAATAGCAGCGATATGTCGCTGTGCTTCTCCTAATAAAACTAATTGCGAAGTTCCATTTCCTGATGGTTTCAACAGAATCGGATTCATTTCTACAATTGGACGCATTCCACAAGCGATCGCCTGTACCGCTTGCGCTCTACCTATTTCTCCACCCTCTATAGTCACATAAGAATTATTTGACATGTTCTGAGCTTTAAATGGAGCAACTTTCACACCGTTTCGCCTAAGCCATGCCCCCAGTGCCGTAACCATCCAGCTTTTGCCAGCATTAGATGAAGTTCCTAAAACAGATATAGCTTTCATGGTTTCAATACGATAAGTTAGGATAAGCGGCACGCAGTAACGCTTATCCTAACTTATCATCGAATTCCAGTGCTATCTCCCAACTTTCTAATTTTAATTTTCGCTGCCAGCCTTGATTTCCTAATTGGTGATCCTGTAAATTGGCTGCATCCTGTGCAAGTGATGGGATGGGTCATCTCGCAATTTAGCAATTTGGTACTCATCAAAGATCCCGTCACAAGCAAGCGCATTGCTCGATTTTCGCCGCCGATTATGAAAGTGTCAGGCGTAATTTTGGGGATTAGCATGATTTTGGGAAGTGGGATGATTGCTTGGTTAATTGCGATCGCAGCCTCAAAAGTTCATTCTGTTTTTGCGATCGCAGTTTCTAGTATTTTACTCGCCGCTTGCTTTGCAGGGCGCAGTCTCCGCGATGCAGCGGAATCAGTAATAGCAGTTTTGCAAACAGGAAATATAGAAAGCGCCAGAAAAGAGCTAAGTCGTTATGTTGGACGTGACACAGATAATCTTTCGGAAGTTGAGATTTTACGCGCCGTTTTAGAAACTGTGACCGAAAATGCGATCGATGCTGTTACCTCACCATTGTTTTATGCCTTAGTTGGTTCGGCGCTTTTTGATTATGGTGGCATTGCTTTGGCGATCGCCTACAAAGCTGCGAGTACTCTTGACTCCATGGTGGGATATCTTGAAGCACCTTATACCGATCTTGGCTGGTTTAGTGCCAAAACCGATGATGTTTTGACTTGGTTGCCCTGTCGTTTAACGGTGATTACCTTAGCCGTACTTTCAGGAAAGCCGATTTATGTTTGGCAAATTTGCGATCGCGATGCCAAGCAAGACCCTAGCCCCAATTCAGGATGGAGCGAATGTGTTTATGCGGCAATATTGCAAGTGCAGCTAGGCGGCGAAAATCGCTATCGAGGGATTGTCAAACAAAAGCCTTTATTGGGAGATGCAATTGAGACGATCACTGCGCCCAAGATTTCACAGGCTCTCAAATTAACGAGCCTCTGTTTTCTAATTTGGCTGATTATTGGAGCGATTGCCCTCAAAGCGATTTACTAGCTATCGCCACTTGTATTAAGACAAACCAAAACCCGAAAAGTAGAGGCGGCGCGAAGTGCCGCCTCTACTTTTCGGGTTTTATGTCCTAACATACTTGGCGACAGCTATAAAACCCCAAAAGAAGTTTTGCACGCTGCGCGTGCAAAACTTCTTTTGGGGTTTTATGTTGTTATTTACTGATTTGGCGACACTCATCACCAGAGATTAATTTAGTGCTGCCATCGGGCAGAACCTTAACACAAGCAATATCACTTTTTAGAGCAAAGAAAGTGTATGCAATAACTCCAGACAACAATATCAAAGAAGCGGGAATTAACAGATTAGAAGACAACCATTTAGGTCGTAGTTTTTTCTTAACACTTGCCAGCTTTTTTTGGACTGACAAAATATTTGAATGTTCATCATTTTGCGATCGCTTATAAATTTTGATCGCATTCTCATATAAATTTTTGACTTCTTGATAACGCCTTTGAGGATAATACATGGCAGCCAAATCTACTAAACTAGCCGCAATTTCTGGATGCTCATGTCCTAACAAATTTTTCTTGATTTCTAGTGCGGCTAAAAATAAATTTTCTGCTTTGGCATATAAAGCTTGAGAATTATATATTGCAGATAAGTCGAGCATCGCTGATACAACATCAGGATGCTCTTCGCCCAAAGCCTGTTTACGAATTGCGATCGCTTGCAAAAACAGTGTTTCTCCATTGGCAAAATCGTTTTGCGAATGATGCAATAGAGCAATATCAATAAGGCAATTCGCGACCTCAGGATGTACTTCCCCATAAATCTGCTGAGTTAGCACTAAAATTTGCTGAAGTGTCGCCTTCGCAATATTAATGTAATTTACTGATTTAAGATATCTTTTAGCTAAATCTTTTAAGCACTCCAAGAAAATATCGACTCTACCATTAGCGTAGGGCGGTTCTGGATCAATTCGATAATGAGCAATACTATCACTGCTAAAAACAATTTCATCACCATGCATAAGCACCCAATTATCACGTTCCTTGCCGTTGATTTTTATACCATTCGTACTTTTTCGATTTTCTGGATTGCCATCGCTTAGTCGAAATATTTGAAATAAAGGCGGATCAGTCAATATACCTTTTAAAGTTGCATGTTCACGAGATACCAATTGCGAGTGTACGCAAATGTCACTTTTTGGCGATCTTCCGATC
>CASBRC010000482.1 GCA_949128015.1 Synechococcales cyanobacterium PMM_0003 | reverse complement strand
ATCACTGACAATAATTACTTTGTTTTTCATGGTGGTGGTCAACCTCAAATCATAGATGAACATTTGCCAAATGCAATCAGAGATATTAACTCGTTTAAATCAAATGTAAAGTATGATTTTCTACTCGTTTGTCTGGATGCAGAAGAACTAACTGTAGATGAGCTAAGAACGGAGATACTTACATCGATTCAATCTAAGAAAGATCTTAATCTGAATGATATAGAGCTAATTTTAGTTATTCAAAATCGCTGTATAGAAACTTGGCTATTGGGAAATAGGAATATTGTTCCAACTCAGCTTGAGAATATATCTTTTGATGCAAGTGAACCTTTTCAAACGTATAGAAAATATTATGATGTTAGAAGTAAAGATCCAGAGTTAATGGGGATATATGACGATCCTAAATTCACCACACATGCCCAATTTCATGAAGCTTATCTGAAAGCTGTTTTTAAATCTAGGGGGAATTCGGTAGGACTATCTTATGGCAAGGGAAAAGCAAAAGAGGTGGGAGAAAAGTTTTACTTAGATCAATTGATTAAACGAACTAAAGATAACCCCGATCATTTGCAATCGTTTCAATATTTTATTTCCATAATAAATTCCCTAAAATAAATATGATTAAAAACTGGATAACTCAACAAAAGAGATTTGCTCAACTGGTAATAGCGATCGCATTATTTACCTATATTCCTAACTCCGTACAAGCCGAAACCTATATTAATAATCGCACTTGCCCTGCGGACTTTCCTAGCTTGAGCAAAGCATTGGCTAAGGATTTGCCCGACTATCTCAATCGTGTCTATAGCCGTTTACGGATTAAACGCGAAGTGATGACCATCAGCCAGCCAGAGCTTGAGCCATTGCCGCTTGCTCCCGATCAAGTCCGCGATCGTATACCGCAACAGATATTTCTCTCAATGTTAGAACGGCAAACTGGCAAGGTGGAAACCTCACAACGGGCTTACTGGTTATTTGTGGTTCCTACAGCTAACGGGTGGCGGCTTGCGATGGCTTTTATGCGGATCGGGCAAGCGCCGCCTGTAGATGTCAGTGATGCTGCGATCGCAGATGCGACAAATAAGTGGTTGCGCGACTATTGCGATCCTCGGTATAAACTCTAAAATAGTAAAATGTTGGCTTCGCCAACACTTTACTATTTTGAAAATTATGTCTTTATTTGAAACTGTGCGATCGCAAATGCCTGCGGAAATTCCATTGCAATTGCAGCGTATGGATGCTTTTTGGACAAGCTATCGTCAAGGCGATCAGGCAATTGCTCAAGTCGTGCGGACGACTCAAGAGAAGCTAGGGGATAAAGATTTTGATGCGATCGTTTGCGGTGGCACATTGGGCATATTTATCGCCTGTGCATTGCAACGTCGAGGCTGGCGCGTGGCAATTATTGAGCAAGGACTATTAAAGGGAAGAGAGCAGGAATGGAATATTTCGCGTCGAGAATTAAATGCATTTTTAGAATTAGAATTGCTGACAGAATTAGAATTAGAAACTGCGATCGCAACTATATATAATCCTGCTAGAGTCGGCTTTCAAGGAGGCAAAGAACTATGGGTACGGGATATACTCAATATTGGTGTTGATCCTGTTTATCTATTAGAAGTTCTCAAACAAAAGTTTTTGGCTGCTGGGGGAATGTTATTAGAACAAACTGCTTTTAAACAGGCGATCGCTTATGCTGATGGGGTAGTTGTGGAAGTTGCCCTCACCCCTAGCCCCTCTCCCAAGGAGGGAGAGGGGAATAAGAGAATTACGGGTCGTTTATTACTGGATGTGATGGGGCATTTTTCGCCGATCGCAAAGCAAGCGCGATCGCAAACGCAGGGTAATATTAAGCCCGATGGGGTTTGTATGGTGGTGGGAAGCTGTGCGAAGGGAATGCCAGAAAAGTCCTATGGTGATTTGATTTATAGCTTTACTCCAATTCAAAAGCAATGCCAATATTTTTGGGAAGCATTTCCTGCTAAGGATGGTAGAACTACCTATATGTTTACCTATGTGGATGCTGATATACAGCGTCTGAGCTTTGCTCAACTCATGGAAGACTATCTGTTTTGGTTGCCAAAATATCAAGAAATAGAACTTAATCAATTAGAATTTAAACGAGTTCTCTTTGGATTCTTTCCTTCTTACAAACAAAATCCTTTGCAAACGCCTTGGGCTCGAATTTTGCAAGTGGGTGATAGTTCGGGAATGCAGTCACCCCTTAGCTTTGGTGGATTTGGGGCGATGGTGAGGCATTTGCCGCGATTGACTCATGGAATTGATGCGGCTCTGCGTAATGATTTATTATCAAAAGAATATTTGCGATCGCTACAGCCCTATCAACCAAATCTGTCAGTAACTTGGCTATTCCAAAAGTCGATGAGCGTGGCAGTCAATCAACAAATCGAAAGCGATCGCATTAACTATTTGCTAGGTGTAACTTTTATGGCGATGGAGAAATTAGGCGATCGGGTTCTCTATCCATTTTTGCAGGATGTGGTGCAGTTTATACCTCTCGCACAGACGATGCTTGCTATGTCTATCGCTGATCCTGTATTAGTTTTGAAGATTATGCAACAGGTTGGCATTCCTACTTTATTAGATTGGCTGAAGCATTATCTTGGGTTAGGTGCATACAGCTTTTTGAATCAAATTAGTCAAAAAATCGCACCTCCGATCGCAAATCTCTTGCCCGAACGACAATATCAATGGCAACGTCAGATCGATGCATGGCACTACGGCTCAGGTGGTGACTATCAATCTAAAGATTAAGGCGATCGCAATTTTACAAATTTGTGAGTATTGCGATCGCATTACCTTTATGACAAAGTTTCAATGAGAGCATGTTTGAGAATTTGGCGGTCACCCCAGTTCTCTTCTCCCGTAGCAGAAGAGAACTGGGGTGAGGGTTTTAGCAACATCTGTCAAATTATTTAGGCAGATGTTGCCGAAGCAAACTCTTGTTGCTGCTCTTGTTGCTGATCATATTTCTGTTCAGCGAGATGTTCAAGAATTGCCGAACTCTCTAACTCAGCGCCATTGGCAAAGCGCTGCTGTTGCAAATCTAGAGCGGCTTTAATCAAGCCTTGAAAAAGTGGATGAGGGCTACTTGGGCGAGATTGAAACTCAGGATGGAATTGAGTCGCAATAAAGTAAGGATGGCTCGGAAGTTCGATCGCTTCCACCAACCGCCCATCTGGAGAAGTACCACTGATCAAATAGCCTGCCGCAATAAATTGCGATCGGTAGGCATTATTAAACTCATAGCGATGGCGATGACGTTCGTAAACTACTGATTCATTGTAAAGATTATGGACAAGGCTATTAGGCACGAGACGGCAAGCATATAGCCCTAAGCGCATTGTACCGCCGAGGTTGACAACATCTTGCTGTTCGGGCAGTAGGTGAATCACAGGATTTTTTGACTCTGGGTCAAATTCGGCACTATTGGCATCGCTGAGCTTCTCGACATTTCGCGCCCAGTCAATGACTGCACATTGCATTCCCAAACATAAACCTAAAAATGGAATTTTGCGATCGCGAGCATACTGAACCGCCGCTACCTTGCCATCGACACCACGAAGCCCGAATCCACCAGGCACAACGATCGCATGGACATCTTTGAGAAATTTGTCCGCACCATAGGCTTCAATATCTTCGGAATTAATCCAGCGCAAGTTGACGTTACTGTTTACAGCGATGCCTCCATGTTTGAGGGCTTCGATCACTGAGAGATAGGCATCGGTCAAGCGCACGTATTTACCAACGATCGCGACTTCAACATGATGCTCAGAGCGATAGAGACGCTCCACAAGGGTTTGCCAACTGCGGAGATCAGGCTGACGTTGTTGCATACCCAGTAGGCGTAATACTTGCTCAGCCAAGCCTTCACGCTCCATGGCGAGCGGTACTTCATAGATGCTCTTGACATCTTGTCCTGTCATCACGCATTCAGGTAGCACGTTGCAAAATTCGGAAACTTTATCCTTGATATTTTGAGGCAAAGGGCGATCGCTACGACAAACTAAAATATCGGGCTGAATCCCCACAGATTGCAATTCCTTGACTGAGTGCTGCGTGGGCTTGGTTTTCATTTCTCCTGCGGAGGCAATCCAAGGCATTAGCGTCACATGCATATACACAACATTTTGACGACCAACATCTTTGCGAAATTGACGAATCGCTTCGATAAATGGTAAAGACTCAATATCGCCGACCGTGCCGCCGATTTCGACGATGACCAGATCGGGATTGCCATTATTAGCCACACGATGAATGCGCTCTTTAATCTCATTGGTGATATGTGGGATCACTTGCACCGTGCCGCCTTGATAGTCACCACGACGTTCTTTGTTGATTACGCCTTGATAAATTGCGCCTGTAGTGACATTACTCAGCTTCGACATTGAGGTATCGGTAAAGCGCTCATAATGCCCCAAGTCGAGATCTGTCTCTGCGCCATCTTCAGTAACAAAAACTTCCCCATGTTGAAAAGGACTCATCGTCCCAGGGTCTACGTTGATATAGGGATCAAGTTTAAGAATTGCGATCGAATAGTCCCTAGATTTAAGTAATCGTCCCAAACTTGCGGCAACGATGCCCTTCCCAATACTAGAGACAACTCCGCCAGTCACAAAGATATACTTAGCCATAAAAATTTCGTTGTAAGGTGCATTGTTTTATCATTTCGTAAACAATGCTTAACAAAGTGATTATATAGCTGTCAATCCCAAAACGAAAGGCGGCGCTTTGTGCTTGCCTTGCGTCTTTCTAAAATTCCAGTCCAATGGTTGAGGCAACCAATTAATTTTGCGCTTAAACTGGAAGATGAAAAACATCAGCAATTTCTAATTTTTAGTAGGGGCTATTCATGAATTGCCCCTACTAAAAATTAGATCGTTAATATCAAGGAATTTTAAAGATGGATACTTGGGAAAGCTTTCGGATGGCAGGAAAAACTCTTGCTGCTAATCGTTTGCGTAGCACATTGACAATGCTCGGTATCATTATCGGTAATGCCTCAGTAATTTTGATGGTTGGCGTTGGTCAAGGCGCTCAAAAATATGCGGCTCAGCAGTTTCAATCGCTTGGTACTGATGTAATTTTTGTAATCACGGGTACTGATAATGCTCGCCGTAATGTAATCGCGCCGCCCAATCGCTTAGTACTTGCTGATGCTGAGGCGATCGCAACCCAAGTCCCCACCGTTCGTAGTGTGGCGGCGCAGATTAATGGCTCAGAGCTGGCGATCGCAGGCAACAATACTAAACGCGCCACGCTGATTGGCACGACAGAAACCTATGCGATCGTCCGCAATGCTGAGGTTAGTACAGGACGATTTTTTAATGCTGAGGATGTTAAGCGAAATTCAAGGGTTGTCACTGTCGGTGCTGCGATCGCAAAAGAGTTGTTTCCTCAAGGAACTGCGATCGGGCAAACGGTGAGAATGCGCGGCACAAGCTATGAAGTAATCGGAATTATGTCCGAGAAAGGAGCATTTCTCGGTACAAATCAAGATGACACGATTTTTATGCCAATTACCACGATGTCTAGCCGACTGACTGGTAAAACCTCACCCTATGGCGTGGCCGTTGCGGTAATTAATGTGTCAGCAACTAGCAATGCCAATGTTGATGCTGCTCAATTTCAAATTTCTAACCTGTTGCGATTGCGCCACCGCACTTCTGATGTGAATGCCGACGATACTTTTACAGTTCGGACACAGCAGGATGCTCTAGAAATTGTTGGTAATATTACAGGCGCATTAACGATTATGCTGGCTGCGATCGCAGGGATTTCGCTCCTAGTTGGTGGCATTGGCATTATGAATATCATGCTAGTCTCAGTAACTGAGCGCACCAGCGAAATTGGGTTGCGTAAAGCGATTGGTGCTTCACCAAGCGATATTCTCACCCAGTTCACGATTGAAGCGGTGATTTTGTCGTTACTAGGCGGTGCGATCGGTACGGGTATTGGTGTTGGTGGCATCTTATTGATCGCCGCCGTTTCTCCATTACAAGCTGGCGTATCTGTCGGTGCGATCTCTCTCGCGGTCGGAGTATCTGGCGGAATTGGATTATTTTTCGGCATCTTTCCCGCCAGACAAGCATCGAGGCTCGATCCAATTGTGGCTCTAAGAAGTATTTAAACGAACAAGGCGGCAGGGCGAAGTGCCGCCGCTAACTAGAATATAAATTATGATTACTACCAATGCGATCGCATCTACCTCCCAAATCTCTGACTCCAGACGAGAAATTGTCCGCCTTGAAAATGTATGTAAGTATTACGGTCAAGGCGATACGCTTGTAAAAGCCCTAGACGATGTTAGCTTTGTGATTAAAGAAGGTGAATATTGCGCGATTATGGGTGCAAGTGGATCAGGGAAATCCACTTGCATGAATATCATCGGCTGTCTGGATAGCACTACATCGGGGCAGTATTTCTTAGATGAACAAGATGTCTCAGGAATGGAGGAGAGCGATCTTGCCCATGTTCGTAATCTCAAAATCGGCTTTATTTTTCAGCAATATCATCTGTTACCGCAACTCTCGGCAATGGAGAATGTGATGCTACCCATGGCTTATGCGAATGTGAAGCCCAAAGAACAAAAGGATCGGGCGGCGGCGGCGCTCGAACGGGTTGCCATGGGGCATCGGTTAAATAATCGACCTAATCAAATGTCGGGTGGACAACAGCAGCGTGTTGCGATCGCAAGAGCGATCGTCAATAATCCTGTGATGTTACTAGCGGATGAACCAACAGGAGCGCTTGATTCACATACAACTGAGGAGGTAATGGAACTATTTGGAGAACTGAATACTAGTGGAATTACGGTGATAATGGTTACGCACGAGGCGGACGTGGCGAGAAATACGCATCGTATTATTTTGTTTCGCGACGGTCACATCATGAATGACTGCTTATCTCCATCTGAGTTAAATCGTTAATAACTAGAAATGCCTCAAAAACGTAAAAACCACAAAAATAGCAACCTAATTTTTATTGTTTGCTTAGGGATTTTAATCAATACCCTAGGAACTGTCTTATTACCTCAAGAGCATCAAAAAGTTGAGGCTCAAAGAAGTATTCAAGTTGAGACCAATCAATGGCTAAAAGTTGAAAAGATAACAGGAAATGTCACATATCGCAATTTGTATAACTACGAAAATAGAGTAGCAAAAGTAGGCGATCGCTTACAATCAGCCAGTGATGAAATTTCAACAGGAGCAAACAGTTCGGCTGTTTTGAGTGTAGATACGGGCGTAGGTTCAATCTATTTGACCGAAAATACAACTATTAAAATTCTTTCTTTTCGGACTGCCGCAGACAATGGTCGAATCACCAATTTGTTTGTGCCGCGTGGCAAGGCAAGATTACAGATCCGTAAATTTACAAATCGAGGCTCTCAGCTTAATATTCAAACACCTGCGGGGATAAGTGGAGTACGTGGTACTCAGTACCACGTAAGTGTCAAGCCAAATGGGAATATGGTAATTACAACATTTGAAGGGAAAGTGGCTACCACTGCTCAAAATCAAACTAAGATGGTCAACGGCGGATTGCAAAATCTGACAGTTGTTGGGCAACCACCTTTGACGGCTGTGCCGATTATTAATGATCCTAGTTTGAGATATATAATTGATCGACAAGCATCAGGTTCAGAGCGTTTTATTTTTTTTATAGGTTACACTAATCCTTTTAATACTGTTAAGGTAGATGGACTAGAACAATCTTTAGATCGCAGTGGAAAGTTTTCTTTAAAATGGCCTGCACCTTCAAATCTAAAAGTGAAAATAACGGTGGAAACCTCTACGGGAAAGATCCAAGTCTATGAGATTCCCATTCTCTGAGTTTATTTTGCGATTATTCCCCAAATTATTGACAAATCATCGCACTAATCGTCTAAAATCCCTGCTGATAGCTCTTGTATGGCGATCTTTGCCCACGCTATTTGCCACAATTATTGTCATTCCCATAGTTCACTTTGGGATTTTACAGCCAATTGAGTTTTGGGCATACAACAGTTTTACTAACTGGCGCGGCGATCGTCCTTGGGATGAGCGGGTAGTGGTGATTACTATTGACGACACAAGTATTAGTAAACTTGGCAGGTTTCCGTGGTCACGCGATCGCTATGTGCAGCTCTTACAAAAACTCGAACAAACTGAAGTTAGTGTAATTGGTTTTGATATTTTATGGTCTGAGTCAAGTCCAGATGATCAGCAATTAGCTAATTCAATTGCCCGATCGCAAAAAGTCGTTCTGTCTATGGCGTGGGATAATTCTGGGCAAGCATTATTGCCGATCGCACCCATTAGTAATGAGGGTGTAGCGATTGGACATATTCTGAAACGCGAAGACTCCGATGGAATTGTACGTCAAATTGATTTGCAAATTCAAGATATTCCCACGCTAGGCGTGTCAATGTTGCAAGCCTATGACCTGACCACCGCCGCCGTTACTCTATTACCCGATTTAAATCAGCCGTTATCGATTAATTGGATAAGGCGAGTAAAGGATATTCCTCAGATTTCCTTTAGTGATGTTATTGATGGAAAAATTCCTGCGTCAACCTTCAGAAATAAAGTTGTATTAGTGGGTGTGACCGCTTCGGGGATAGATAGTTTAGCGACTCCCTTTGATCGTAATCCTCCAGCGAGTGGAGTCTATCTACATGCGATAGTTTTACAGAATCTATTGCAAAAAAATTCGCTCACTGTTACTAAAACTACTGATATTTGGAGCTTTGCTCTCTTAGGCAGTCTATTTATTGGCTTGATTTTACCAAGACAAAATTTATGGACTGGTAGTATAAGTGCGTTTGTTTTATCAGGATTATGGCTAATTATTGCGTTTATAGCTTTTAGTGGCAATAACTGGATGGCGATCGCAGTTCCGATTTTGATGTTTCTATTAACAGGTTTTGCGATCGCATTGCAAGAGCGCTGGCAAATGCGGCGCTCTCTTAAGATTGCCGATGCTCAAATTGAATATAAATCAACACATGATCATTTGACGAAACTATATAATCGTGCGCTAATCGAAACCCGTTTACAAAAGCTGCTTCATCCCCATAATTTAGCTTCCCAAATAAATGATCGCAAAAATATCTTAGCTATTCTTTGGATTAATTTAGATCGATTTAAAACTATTAACGATACCTTTGGACATCCAATTGGCAATCTATTACTAGTCGAAGTTAGTCAATGTTTGCGCGATTCTGTTTCTACTAATGCATCCATCGCCCGTTTTGGCGGTGCTGAGTTTGTAATTTTATTAGAAAATTTAGACAATGAACAAGCTGCGATCGCAATTGCTGATCGCATTCAAACAAAGCTGCAAAATCCTTTCTTAATTCAAAGCCATGAAATTGCGATCGCCGTTAATATTGGGATTAAATTCCATCACATTGATCATATGAATTCTCCTGATATGGATTCTCCTGAAATCCTATTGAGAGATGCTGACACAGCCATGTTTTATGCAAAAAAGCTGGGGAACTCATGCAATAAAGTTTTCGATAGCTCCATGCGAGAAATAGTTCTTCGTCGCTTACAACTCGAAAAAGATCTCCGAAAAGCCGTTGCGATCAGCCAAGACCATAACAATCAAGATCGTCAAGAGTTTCTGATTTACTATCAACCAATTCTCTCTCTTAGGGATATGCAAATTGTGGGTTTAGAAGCGCTAATTCGTTGGCAACATCCCGAACGAGGTCTAATATCGCCAACTCAGTTTATTCCTCTCGCTGAAGAGACAGGACTAATCATCCCGATCGGTGATTGGGTGATGCGAAATGCTTGTATGCAGGTTAAATCATGGCAGCAGCGCTTCTCGATCGCGAAAGATATTTCAGTCAGTATCAATCTTTCTGCTAAACAGTTAGCACAGGATGATGTACTAGAAAAGTGCCTCAACATTCTCCAGCAAACCCAACTAGCTCCTGAGTATCTCAAAATCGAATTAGCTGAAAATTCGATTATGGAAAATCCTGATTTTGCTATAAGTATGCTTAAACAGTTACGGCAAGCAGGAATCAAGATTTATATTGATGACTTTGGCACAGGCTATTCTTCGCTTGCTTATTTACATAAATTCCCTTTCGACGGTTTAAAAATAGATCGTTCTTTTGTTAATAACATCCATGAAAATACCAACGGAATGGAAATCCTTCAGGCGATCATATCTCTAGCCCAGAGTGTCAAGGCGCATATTGTTGCTGAAGGTATTGAAAATCTAGCCCAGTTAAATTATTTGCAAGATCTGCTCAGCGAAGAAGGCGATGGGCAAGGATTCTTTCTGTTTCGACCTCTTGAAGTTACTTCGATCGAAGCAATCTTTCAAGCAATATGAGTACAAAAAGCAACAAACCAATTTTGAAGTTTGCAGCGCCTACGGCGCTGCAAACTTCAAAATTGGTTTTCATAATGAGAATTGCTGAGTAAAAGAAAGATGTACGCTACGCATCTTTCTTTTACTCAATTAATAGCAGCTTCGAGCTTATGCTGATTCCAAAGCTTTTGATAAAGCTGGGACTCGGCAAGTAACTCCGCATGGGTTCCTACTTGAACGATTTTGCCAGCATCCATTAAGATAATGCGATCGCAAGTTGAGGATGCTGAGAGATTGTGGGTAATAAATAACACGGTCTTATTTTGAGGCAGATTTCCTAAAATACCTGTAGCAGTTTGATTGTCCACACTTGAGAGCGCATCATCTAGCACCAAAATTGGCGCATCGATTAGCAAGGCTCTAGCCAAAGCAGTCCGCTGTCTCTGACCACCTGATAACGTAATACCGCGTTCTCCCACAAACGTGTCATATTGCTTCGGAAATTTGAGAATCTCTTGCTCAATGCGAGCTTTATTTGCGAAGTCCTCGACTTCATGATCGTAGGCTTGAGGTTTGCCATAGCGAATGTTATCGCGCATCGTCGCACTAAACAGAAAACTATCCTGAGGTACAAAAGCAATAATCTCACGCAAATCGGCGATCCGCATTTTGGTAACATCTATACCATCAATAAAGATTTGATTTGATGGAACTTCTACTAGACGCATCAATGCACTAACAAGCGTAGATTTGCCAGAACCAACGGGTCCTAAAATCGCAATGGTTTCACTTGGATAAATCGTAAAATTTATGTGATTTAGGGCAGGCTGACTAGCACCAGCATAGGTGAAAGTGAGATCGCGGGCTTCGATTTTTCCTATAACATTTTCTTTGGTAAGGGCGATCGCATCAACAGTATCGACAATCGCTGGCGGTATATCGAGAATGCCCTGAATCCGTCCAATACTGACCAAGCCTCGCTGATAGGTAACCATTACAAACCCCAAAATTGCGGTTGGAAAAATTAATCGCTCCACATAGATAATCAGGGTCAGCAAATCGCCAATTTTAAATGATGTATTTGCTGGATTAGCCAGTCTTTCACCACCAAACCAAATCAATACTAAGAAGCTGATGCTAGCAATACCACCCAATAGTGGAAATAAAATATTACGGCTACGCGCCATTCTCAGATTGGCATCCAGCAAGCGATCATTTAATTTTCCAAAAGCGCCCCGTTCATTCTCTTCTTGAGCATAGGTTTTGATCAGCGCCATGCCATTAAGATCTTCCTGCAAAAGCGAACTGACATTGGATAGCTCTTCTTGAACTTGCAACTGTTCATCACGCAACTGACCGCTAAATCTCTGCACAATCACTAACATGATCGGATAAACCGATACAGAAAGCAGTGTCAGCATCGGATCGATCGCCACCATTGCGGGCAGTGTCAGGCTATACACGAACACTGAGTTAATAATGCTGAGCAAAGCAAATCCCATCAGGCGGCGGATATTCTCCACATCGCTGGTAACAATGCTGATGGTCTCACCTGCGGAATTATTGGCAAAGTAGCTAGGCGGTAGCTTGAGTAAATGCTCAAAAATTTGTTGCTTGAGGCTGTATTCAATCTTGCGCCCAATCCCAAAAATCCAGACGCGGGAGGTCATGCGAATCACCCACATTAATGATGATAAGCCAATGATCATCCACACATATTGCATTACATTGTTAATACCAATGGCATTAATCTTACCGAGATCGTCAACGGCAGATCTAATTAGCCAAGGAATATATGTGCCAAGCATGTTTGCCACTAGCAGGGCTACAGTGCCAATAGCTAGGTCACTCCAGTAAGGACGGAGATACTTTTTGAGGTTTTGAAATTGCGATCGCGCCATAATATACCCATACTACTTTATTTTGACAAAAGCTTGCTAGGCATGCTTTTGCTTAACTAGTTGTTTAGCTTTTGCGATCGTTAAAATTGTAGAGAGATTCCTGAAAGTAGGGGTAAGCACTCAAGCATAATTAAACCCAAAACCCAAAAAGCTGTGGCGCACGCTGCGCGTGCGCCACAGCTTTTTGGGTTTTAAGGGTTTATGATACTCACTTACTTAAGAGAATATTTACTGAAGAAATTTAAGGGGCTGTCATGATCAAACTTAGAATTTTTAACACCCAAATCCCCCAAGAACTCAAACCTGTTGAACTATCAATAGAAAGAAGTAAGAAAAATGATTTTCTGGTTGGCAGGTCGCCGAGCTGCGATATATTCCTAGACAATGGAACCATCAGCCGAGAGCATGGCAAAATTTCTTTTGAAGAAAATCAATACCATTTCCTTGACTTAGGCAGTACTAACGGTTCACAGATTAATAATAATCTCGCCCTTACTCCATTTCGTCTATTTCGCCTATCTGTGAATGATACTATTCAGCTAGGTGACTTTGCGATCTTGATTGAAGAGATTACATTTAACGATCAACTAGTAAAAACCTCAGAAGAAGATCCCACCGAGCCATCAATTTCTCATTTAGATGAATCTGTTGAGTCGTCATTAGAAGAGCAACATTTCGAGGTTGTTGAGGGGCGATCATCTCCCAGTCAATATATGCCTCTTGCTAATATTGAACCGCACCAAATTGAATGCTGGACAAAGGGAGCGATCGCATTAGAATGCGTGCAAATCATTGATGAAACTGCCGATGTTAAAACTTTCTGCTTTGCTGCCAATCCTCCTAAGTTATTTACCTATAAGCCTGGGCAGTTTCTCACCCTCGAATTAGAAATCAATGGTGTAGAAGTACCCTGTTCCTATTCCATTTCATCTTCGCCTTCCCGCCCCCATTCTCTAGAAATTACCGTTAAGCGCGTTCCTTCTTCTAACTCTACAGATTGCACGATTGCCGAGAGTTTGGACTCCAATTGGCTACATTACAATATGGTGGTCGGTAGTCGGCTTCGAGCTAGTGGAATCTCTGGAAATTTCTCTTGTTTTGAGCATCCCTCTCAAAAATTACTATTTCTCTCGGCTGGCAGTGGCATCACTCCGATGATGTCCATGTCACGCTGGATTTATGATACTCATGCAGACTGTGATGTTGTGTTTTTCCATTGCGCTCGTAGTCCTCAGGATATTATCTATCGCCAAGAATTAGAACTGATGGCAGTGCGATCACCTAAGTTTCACCTAGCCGTAACGATAACTCGTCTTGTAGCCCAAGAATCTTGGTTAGGAATGCGCGGTAGACTGACACCAGCGATGTTAGAAATGATTGCTCCTGATTGGTGCGATCGCAATGTATTTGTCTGTGGTCCCGAAAGCTTTATGCAAAGTAGTAAAGCTATGTTAGAAAGTCTTGGCTTCCCGATGCAAATGTTTAATCAAGGCTTGTCGCATGATTTCAATGGAGACTGGTTGATCTAGCCAAAATTCCAACCCGATCGCACCTTGATTAATCAACATTTCCAAGCCGTCGATTGTAGTCAACCCCCTAGAAGCCGCAATTTGTAAAAACTTAGTGGGGCGTGGTGTGTAAATCAGATCATAGGCGATCGCATGATCGGGTAATAGCTCCATCTCCGCTTCCGAGATTGGTGTGTTGGGATCGCTAGCCATCCCAATTGGCGTAGCATTGATCACGATGCCTGCCACCTCTAGTAAATGAGGAATTGATGTCCAAGGATGTACCCGCAAGTTGTAATCGTGGAGTTGGCTAGTCATAGCCCCGTGAAATTTTTTCATCTTCTTGGGATCGCGTCCCACTACATGAATTATGGGACAGCCTAATTCTAAGCAAGCAGCAACTACAGCCT